>CBINJX010000597.1:0-4211 GCA_966251085.1 uncultured Verrucomicrobiales bacterium | reverse complement strand
TTCCGTCCGAAGCCGGCGCGTAATTCCAGTTCCCCGGGATCGGGGTCGCGGTACGAGATTTCGACCGATTTCTCCGGCCGGGTATTATACTTGATCGCGTTCGTGATCAGGTTGGCAAATACCTCCCGGAGGAGCACGGGATCACAGGAAACGGTGGGCAGGGGACGAGGCCTGCGAATCTCGATATCGGCAGTAAGAGTGGCGCTAAGCGACTCGAGCACCTCGTCCACGAGTTGCTGGAGATCCGTTTCCCTCAGGGTGAGTTCCATCCGGCCGAGCCGTGAAAAATGGGCCAGCGCCTTCAGCAGTTCCTCGGTGCGCAGGGCGAGATTGCCGATCCGATCGACCTTGCGAAGCGCCTCCGCGCTCAGTTCCGCCCCATGATCCTCATGCAGGAAACGAGCGAAGTGATAAATTCCACGGAGCGGCTCGTGCAGATCGTGCGAGGCGATATACGCGAAGGAGTTCAGGTCGGTGTTTTTCCGCTCCAGTTCGGCATTCAGATTCAGCAGCCGCTCGGTCCGGCGAATCACGAGGGCATTCAGCGCAAGCCGCAACTCGTGAGCGCCGTTCACCTCCGCCTCCGTCCACGGGACAGAATGCCCCGTGAGTACCTCTTTCCAGGCAGCAAACGATTTGCGCGGATGCAGCCGCAGGCCGGGCTCCACTGGCTTTCGAGGGTTGCCGGCCCACGTCACAGTCGTGAGCACCTCAGGGCGAAACCAGAGGACCCATTGCGATTCCACCCGTGAAAGCCGCACTGCCAGCAGCCCGCTCGCCACGGCTTTAAACTCCTCGGCGGGTGGATAATCCGCAGACAGCGACTCGGTGCGGAACACCGGCTCTCCGTCGTTGCGTGCCTCGAGCCAGGCGAGCAGCGCCTGCACTTGATCGCGTGTCGGAGCCTGGCCGACGAGGTTGCATTGTTTCCCGACTACAATTGCAGCACCGCTCGCCCCCATGAATGCCAGCAGGCTGGGGGTGTATTTCAGGAGCGCCTCAGTGGCGTTTTCCTCCTGGGAGATGACATCGAAGAAACGCGTCTGGATGGTGCGCGACTCGGCGAGTTCCGCCAGCCGCCGCTCGTCGCGTTTGGCCGTGATCTCCCGTGACGCCACCTGCCCGAAAAGCTCACAAGCCGCGAGAATCGCATACGGAAGCGGCCGCGCTTTGCGATGATGACAGGCGATCAGGCCCCAGAGTTTCCCATCGACCATCAGCGAGATCGACATCGATGCGCCGACCTCCATGTTGCGGAGGTATTCCAGATGCACGGGCGAGACCGACCGCAGTACGGCAAAAGACAGATCCAACGGCCTAGACGTCAGCGGATTGCACGCGGGCTCCAGTGCCGCGGGTGTATAGTCCACCGTCGGAATGATGCGCAGCCAACTCTTGGCATACAGCGCCCGCGCCTGCTCGGGGATATCCGAGGCGGGAAAGTGCAGCCCCATGTAGGAATCGACGTCTGCTGAGAGCTTTTCGCCGACCACCTCGCCGTGCCAGTCCTTGTCGAACTTATACACCATCACCCGCTCGTATCCGGTCAGATCCGCCACAACGCGAGCCGCGAGCTGGTAAAACGCGGAAGCGTTTGGCGCCTGATGCAGTTCTTCCATTGCGGACTGTAGCCGGCGATGATGCCGGGCGAAGTTTCCCGCATCCGCTCGCGTCGGCTCCACCTCAATGATGAGCAGTCCGTCGTGCCGATGCAAAAGAGCATCGAAGGGGCGGTCGCCAATCATCAATGTCAGCGGCGACGCCAGTTTCGGATCACCCAAGGCAATTGCCTCCCGGATCAGGTTGATGCCGGCAGCACCAAACAACTTCTCCAGATTCCCGCCCACCAGTTCCGAGGCCTCTATTCCGATCAGCGCGTGCGCATTCAGACTCGCCTGAGCAATGATCAAATCCGGCTCACGAACCGAAAACAATGCGCCATGAGGCTGAACCGCACCGGGGATATGAATCGGCTCCCGGGCGCATGCTTCCAACTCTGCCGCAGTCACGCGCGGCTCGCTCATGCGACGTTTAGGCCCTCCCGCAAGTGAGAGAGGCTCCAGATCTCAATCGGATCAGGGGGTGACCATTGCAATGGCATCGGATGAAACGGTACGCATGCGCGAGCGTTTTGCACGTTGGGAGTGAGCTTTTTCGTGCCGGAGTGATAAACGGTTGCCGCTCTGGGAGTAACGATGTGTGAAGTGCTGTCGCAAGGCGCTTGGATTCTCAGGTCCCACCCGAACGCCGCTCTTGCACTTCGTCTTTCAGCTCCGCAGGAGCGTTTCCACTCAGCCCAGCCCGGCAGGACCAACGCCGTTCAGTTAACCCGCTCCGCTTCATGGGGCGCATATGGAGTGCGGTGGCGAGCTCCGCGAGGCACCGCTTTGGAGGGAGAGTTGTGTACCTGTGCAGAGTGCGTGCGGATCTGAGTAAGACGGAGCTTCGTCCGTGAGCGGCAGGTTTTTGCGGCGCCCGCCACGGTGATGGCCTGCTCCTATCACCCCACCGCTTTTGCACGAGTGAGGCGGTGAGGTAAGGCACGTCTTCCCTGCGCGGGAACGTCGCTATTCCTCCAAAGCGGTGCCTCGTAAAACTCGCCACCGCACTCCATATGCGCCCCGTTTAGCGATGCGCCAGATGGATAGAGCCTCATCGCGATTTCTCGTGAGTTGAGCGCACAGGCCGAAAGGAGAATCGTCTACAATACAACCTTCGTTCTGCTTTCAGAGGAGCGTTCCAAGCACCATCTCCAGCCCCGAGAGATGCTGATTACTTCTCGAGCTCCGCACGACCGCGGAACAAACCGGTTGAATGTAAGCGTTCACTCACTTACATGTGTGTGGACATGAAATCACCTCGCCTGGATGCCGAACAGCGTCGCCGTGCCATTGTGGAAGCGGTGACACCGCTGTTCGCGCGGAAAGGATTTGCGGGAACCACCACTAAGGAACTGGCGGAAGCTGCGGGTATATCGGAAGCGCTGCTATACCGGCACTTTCCCAGCAAAGAGGCCCTTTATCGGGAGATCCTTTTGAGTGACGTGCAGGGAGGAACTCCGGTGTTCCGCAGGATGCAGTCTCTGGAGCCGTCCACTTCTACGTTGATTCACATCGTTCATCGAATCGTGCAGTGGTTTCTGCTGGAGCAATCACCCGAGCGAAAGAACCGGCTAAGGCTTGTAATTAACAGCCTTTTGGAGGACGGCGAGTTTGCACGCCTAGTCTTTGAAACTGCTTCCGGAGGAGCTTTCAAAGTTTTCGAAGCGTCCTGGAAATCTGCCTTGGATGCCGGACACCTGGTTTCCGGGATCGTAACTTCTCAGTCCGGCTTCTGGTTCATGCATCACCTTCCGGCAATGCTGGCATTTCTCCGGCTTCCAGCAAAATCAGTAGAACCGACTGAGACCAATGCCGAAGAGCTCGTGTCCCAGGCGGCTGTATTCATCCTGAGAGGTCTCGGTCTCCGCGAAGAGGTCATCTCCGCACATTACAATCCAAAAGCCCTCGCGTTGCTTTCCGTCGCATAAAGGGGGGGAGTTCGACCCCTTTTTTTGGACCAAAAGTAAGTGATTACTCACACCCATCAATGACTCGACGTCACACTTTCCAAAATCCCCTTCCCGACCTCACCCAGGCACTAGCGAGCGCTCCGGTTCCCGCGTTGTCCGCCATTTCGATTACGCGCGTCTGCGTATTGCTTTCTTTGCTGATAGCGGTCGCTGGATGCGGTCCGAAAAAACCGGCAACAGGTGCTCCCGCCATGGGACCGCTGCCTGTAAAGGTGAGCCAACCCGTCGAAGCCGAAGTGCACGAATATCAGGAGTTCACCGGGCGTTTCGCATCCGTCGAGACTGTCGATCTCCGTGCCCGTGTGAGCGGCTATCTCGACAAGATTCATTTCAAGCCGGGTGAAACGGTGAAGAAGGGCGAGCTTCTTTTCACGATCGATCAGCGCCCCTACCGGGCGGCTCTTGCCAGTGCAGAAGCAGAAGTCAAAAGGACGGAAGCTGCGCTAGGGTTGGCCAAGGCCGACTTCGCGCGTGCGAAACGGCTGGTGGAATCCAAAGCAATCGCTGCGGAGGAGTTCGACAAGGCTGCATCCACCCTCAAGCAGGCCGAGGCAAACATCCAGGCTGCACAGGCTGCACGGGACGCAGAAGATCGCGCAGCGCGGGATGACGCACGCGACGGTGTTCCAGGCCGACGCGA
>CBINJX010000596.1:0-4213 GCA_966251085.1 uncultured Verrucomicrobiales bacterium | reverse complement strand
ATGAAATCGAATTCATTCTCAGCACCGCTGCCAGATATCTTAGAAAGCAGCCGACCGAGGATGATGTCCTCAGCGTCTTTGCGGGGTTGCGTCCGCTGGTGCAATCAGGAAATACGGTGAATACCGCGAGCATCTCGCGGGATCATACGCTGCTCGTTTCCCCTTCGGGATTGCTGACCATCACCGGAGGCAAGTGGACTACTTACCGCCGGATGGCACAGGAAACTGTGGAACGTGCGGAGGTCACCGCTGGCTTTGATCGACGGCCGTGCAAGACCGAGCGCCTGCAGGTTCACGGTGCGACAAGGGGCCTGGTGCATGAGGCAAACCTGCGCCCCTATGGCTCGGATGCCGCAGAGATTCGTGCTCTCATCGAGCAGGAACCTGCGCGCGGTGCACTGCTTCATCCGGATCTCCCGTACGTAGAGGCCGAGGTGCTCTGGGCAGTGCGGAAGGAAATGGCGCAGACCGTGGAAGACGTCCTCTCCCGCCGCACGCGGGCGCTGATCCTGAACGCGAGGGCCAGCATTGAGGCTGCTCCGCGCGTCGCTGAAATCATGGCCGCGGAGTTGGGAAAAGAGGCGGCTTGGGAGGCGGCTTCCGCTGAGGCGTATCGGCGAATTGCTGAGAGATACCTCATCGAGAAAGCGGTGTAGCATTTCTGTACAGCTGACACTCAGAAGCGCCCTCCGACTCCAAAAACTACCCCCAGAGTGTCACGAAAAGTGTCCAAAATAACACATGTGATGTACAAAATGACACTCAGAGTGTCGTCGACGACACTCTGAGTGATATCGATATGACTTTAAGTGTCGTCGACAGCGCTCAAAGTGTAAGCGTCGTTTCCAGCACCACTAGCCGGAGGAATTGGAGATGTCAGAGCCTTGAGGGCTATGACATCTATGAACGGAGCTGGAGAAGTTCTGAAGAGCGATACGAAGGGGCGGGTACAAATTCCGGCAGAGCGCCGGGAGTCGTTGCTCAATGAGTTTGAGAGAAGCGGGCTGAGTGCGATGAAGTTCGCAGGTCTTGTTGGGGTGAAGTATGCGACCTTCGCCTATTGGGTGCAGAGGAGGCGGAAGGCTCGACTGACGCAACCAGATCAGGAAGTGGCAGCGCCGGTGGAACCGGTTGAGCTTTCGCGGAGGCCGGAGCCAGTACGACTCCTGGAGGCGTTTGCCGAAAGTGGAAGATCGAGCCTTGGAGCGACGATTACTATTGAACTGCCAGGCGGAGCGCGGGTGGTGGTGGAGTCTCCTGCGCAGTTGCCGATGACTGTGGAGTTGCTGGGGATGCTCAACTCTGGAGGGCGACGCGGATGCTGAGCTTTACTGGTGGGCTCAAAGTGTATGTGGCGCTGGAGCCCTGTGATCTGCGCAAGAGCTTCAACGGCTTGGAAGGACTTGTGCGGGAACGGCTCAAGGAAGACCCACGTGCCGGGGCGCTCTTTGTGTTCAGCAACCGGCGCCATACCCGCTTGAAGATCCTCTACTGGGATGGAACGGGGCTGTGGCTTTTGATCAAGCGTCTGGAAAAGGGCACCTTTTCCTGGCCAAAGTCCACTCAGGTGGAAGGAGTAAAGCTGCGCCTGACGCCTGAAGCACTCGCGATGCTCACCGACGGGATCGACCTGCGTGGAGCGCAGCTTCGGCCCTGGTACGAGCGGGAGTAAGGTCGAGCGCAGTTTTAGTGCGAACTGCGCTTGCGCAGAGGATCACCCGTTCGTTATAGCGCGTTCGGTTCCAATGAACGACGCATCCACTGACCAACTCCACGAGGAGGTGCGTCGTCTCAAGGTGGAACTTAGTGCCGTTCGCGCTGAAAACGAATTGCTGCGCCAGAAGCTGGATGTGATGGCCCGGAGGCTCTTTGGAAAGAGGAGCGAGCAGTTGAGCGAGAACCAACTCCAGCTTCTCTTCCAGGAGTTGCTGGCCCCCGGCCCTGCCGAGGGAAAAGGATCCGGCCCGGAGGCAACTGAGGCGCCAACTCCGAGGCCGCAACCGGCGCCAGCGCGTTCCCGCAGGGAGCGTGCCCCAAGGCTGCCCGGGCATCTGCCAGTCATTGAAGAGGTGATCGTGCCTGAGTCGGTGAAAGCCTGTCCGGATGCCTGGCGCAAGATCGGCGAGGAAGTCACCGAGCGACTCGACTTCGAGCCTGCCCGCTTTTTGCGTCGCCGCACCATCCGCCCGAAGTACGTGCGCCGGGGAGATCCGGATGGCGTACCGCTGATTGCTGAACTGCCGCCCTGCATCCTGGAGCGCAGTATCGCCACCCCGGCTCTGGTCGCGCAGATCCTCGTGGCCAAGTACTGCGATCATCTGCCGCTCTACCGGCAGGAGTCGATTTACCAGAGCCGTCACGGAGTAGCGCTTTCGCGTCAGACCATGGCGCAGTGGGTGGGAGTGGCGGCCGACTGGCTGCGGCTTATCTATGAAGCGATCGGCACGGAGGTGCTCACGGGCAGCTATGTGCAGATGGACGAAACACCCATCCGCTATCTGGCTCCGGGCCATGGTAAAACCAAACAGGGCTACTTCTGGGCCTGCCACCGGCCGGGAGCCGGTGTGATCTTCTATTGGCAGACCAGCCGTGCGGCAACCTGTCTGGAGAAGATCATCCCGGTGGACTTCAGCGGAACCATCCAGTGCGATGGCTACCAGGGGTATGATGCCTTCCAGCGCAGCCGCCCTATTGGGGAGATTACATTGGCGGGCTGCTGGGCTCATGTGCGGCGCAAGTTCTTCGAGGCAATCGAACACGCGCCAAAAGAAGCCGCTCTGGTGCTGTATCTTCTCCGGAGTCTCTACCGGACAGAGGAAAAACTGCGGCAATCCCGAGCAGGGCCGAAGCTGCGCACAATCCAAAGAGAGCTTGAGAGCCGCCCGATCATCAGGCGGCTCCAGCGCATCCTGCTGCACTGGAAAGCCAAACGCCGTTTTTTGCCCCAAAGCACGATGGGCAAAGCCATTGCCTACGCACTTGGCCAATGGGAGTCGCTGCTCGTGTACCTGAGCAATGGCTTCCTGGAGATCGACAACAACCTGATCGAGAACGCCATCCGGCCGACTGCCGTCGGCAAGAAGAACTGGCTGTTCATCGGTGAAGCCGAGGCAGGGCATCGCAGTGCATTGATCTACACGATCATCGCTTCGTGCCGGCAGCACGGGGTCGAGCCCTTCGACTACCTGCGCGATGTGCTCTCACGGCTTCCTTGCTCCAACACCTCAGAGATCCCTCTGCTCACTCCTGCGGCTTGGGCAAAAAGCCGTTCGCGTGAGCCTCTAGCGCTCGCAGCATAGATGTCAGAGGTCACTCGCCTCTGACATCTCTGATCCCAGATCATAGATCGCCCAGCTCTCTCAAAAACGCCGCGTCAATAAGGCGGCCAGCTTTCCGCTTACATGGAAGGGGTGTAGAGTAGGCGGGAAGCGACGGATTGAGAGGCAGAGCCAATGACCGTCTACTTTCCCGCCTCTCATCAAACCGGACAGGCGGTTTTCCCGCATCCGGCTTTCCGAGTTCCATGTTTCAGTAGCGTGAGTTTAAACCGGTAATCCTTGCAGCTTATAGAGTCCATACGTTGCGAAGAGTTCTCGATCGGTCCAGCGCTCGTATTTGCCCTCGGGGTTTCCGTGTTTGCGCCATAGCCATTGTCGAAGCCGGTGGGCAATGAAGTGGTTCATCTGCCGGAAGCTTCGATGATAATTGGCATGGGCAAAGTAGTTGCCCCAGCCGCGAGTCACCTGGTTGATCTCTCGAACGATCTCGCCTGTTGCTTTCCGGGTCGTGTGGCGCCTTGTCAGCTCACGCACGCGGTTGCGAAGGGCCTGTTCAGCCGCGGCACTCGGTTCGGTATGCACGCATTGCATTCCCTTCTTCGAGCGTTGCCAGCGGAAGGTAAAACCCAGGAACTCAAAGCCGCTTTCACGGCTCTGTAGAACTCGGGTCTTGGTTTCGTTGAGCGCCAACCCTCGGCTTTGCAGCCACCGGGATAGTCGCTCCTTCATTTCCTTCCCTGCTCCCGGCCGGCAAAGGATCACCAGATCGTCCGCATAGCGGACCATGTGCGGTTTGCCCTGGCAGTGATCGTTGACTGCTTCATCGAGCGGATGAAGGTAGATGTTTGCCAGCAGGGGCGAGATGACTCCGCCCTGCGGCGTGCCGCAAGGATTGGCCTTCATCGTCCTTCTCCCGTCTTCATCTCCCTCCATGA
>CBINJX010000595.1:0-4219 GCA_966251085.1 uncultured Verrucomicrobiales bacterium | reverse complement strand
CAGAGCCCAGGGTTGCGAAGCTACCCTGGGTACGGGTGAAAAGGCGTGCAAACCCCAACGGGGTTGTGTCCCGTGAGCGGCTGCCATTGAGAGGGTGCGCGTATGAGAAGGACGCAACCCCGTTGGGGTTGATGCTCTTGTTTGATTCCACCCAGGGTAGCTCGTGCCTCGCAACCCTGGGCTTTGGGACGGAACCTCTTCGAGGTACAAGGCAGATGCCAGATCCGGACGATCCTATTTTTCAACAGCGTGTCCGTGGGTGGACATGCAAGAAATGCCCGCTTCTCCCGGTTAACTCTGCGTGGAGCGCGCCCGAAATTAGCCAAAGTCGAAATGAGGGGGATATTAATCCCGCAGCGGTGGTGGTGATGGTGGACGTAGTGTCGGAGCGGGAGGGGTCGGTGGTTCGGCTTCCGGCTCCGGCTCGGGCTCAGGAGTGGATGGAGGAGGTTCCGGGAAGAAGTGTTTGATCGCGCTTGGTGTCGCGTTGGTGCGATGCAGGATCTCGTACGTCCTCAAGCTGCGAGTATCGAAACCCACCGGTGTTCCCAAGCCGTTGATCCCCGCGATGCTGTTACCCGGCGGGAGTTCTTCCGGAATGCCCGGCATCGGGCCGTTGAATTGCACCAGCTTTCCTTCCCAGACGCCCTTCGGGTCGAAGCGGGCGATGGTGATCGTGCCGTCGGGATTCCATCGCGCAAAGAACCCCGCCCGCACCACGCGTCCGGAAGGAATCAGCGTCACTTCGCCCTCGATGATCGCAATGATGTTCCGGGAGACCTTTCCAACCGTGCCGGTAATTGCAGCCGTGAGACTCGGGGTCTTGATCGTCCCACCTCCCGTGCCCTTCGGAACGTAGAAGATGAAAGTACCTTTCTCGAGAGTCAGGGTACGGGAGCTGGCGTCGAAGGAGAATACTGTGTTCTGACCGATCCGCACGAGGGAACCGTCGATGTATTTCAGCTCCGCACGGGAGTCGGCCTCAGTGAGCAGGTAGTTGTCCGAACGCACCACGTCCGCGACGACGGCGCGCCGGGTCTTGCCGCCCTTGGTGGAACCGTAGCTGACGAGATTTTCGATCCGGGTCACTGTCGCCTCCGTGAACGGTGCGGCGTCGATCGAGCCTGCTTGCAGACAGAGTGCGAGCCCCGCGAGGAGAACGCAGAATCTTGAGGTGGTGAGGGGGATCATCGAACTTCGGATCAGGGTGTAATGCTAGGGCTGCAAGGTCGGTGACAGTGAAATTGGCACGGTGGTGGAGCTTGCGACGAACAGAGAGCTGTCCGGGAACTCGGGGAAAGCTGCAAAGGTCAGCGCCTGTGCCCCGGTGCTGCCGTCGAAGATTCTCACCTGGCTCTTATTCTTTGTGCCGGAGGTGGCGATGATGTCGGCGATGCCGTCGAGGTTTACATCCGCGGCGGATACCCGCACTCCATTCAGGAAGCGCTTGTTGAAAGCCATGATGCTGCTGATCCGGTGGTTATCGATCCCGCTGAAGGTCTCGACTTTTGGAGCGCTGCCGATGTCGCGTCCGGTAAGGATGTCTGCCTTTCCGTCGCCATCGAAGTCCCCGGAGGCGACGAAGATACCGCCCCAATAGCCTTTTGGGCCCGCCCGGAAATTCTGCAGCAGGGTATCCGAGTTGCCGTCAAAGACCTTCACACGCGACCCTCCGGCGCCTTGGCCCACGATTACCTCGTCCACTCCGTCGCCGTTGACGTCACCCGTGGCGACACGCACGCCGCCTTTGAATTTCGCTCCAAATGGTTGATAGCTCGTGACGAGCGCCCCGGAGACGCCGTCAAAAACTTTCACCGCTCCGCCGCCCAGGGCTGAGCCCGCGATGATATCGTCGCGTCCGTCACCGGTCACATCACCGGCAGCCACGAAGGCGCCGCGCGTCTTGCGTTTGAGCCCGTCGAAAGGATCGATCTGCCCCAGCGGTCCGCTGAACTGTGTACCCGTCAGGCCATCAAAGACGCGGATCTCGCCGGTGCCGGTGCGTTTCGAGGTGATGATGTCATCAAAACCGTCCCCATTCAGATCTCCGACCGCGATACGGACACTGTCGCGATAAGTCGAGTCGTAGGCATCAAACCGGAATTCCTCCGCCCCTGTGGCAATATTGAACACCACTACCGTCGGTGGTGCGGCATCCTTGAGGCGGACAGGGACACCCGGGGCGAGGATATAAACGCCCTGATAGACTCCGATCGTCTGCCCGGCGGTGTTATCCAGCGGAGTCGGATCGGCTCCGTTCGCCGCGTCGTCACCGATGGACACGCCCGCTATGAGACCGGTGGTTCCTGCCGACAGGCTTGTTTCGCATTGCAGGGTAAAGATAACACTGCCCTGCGTGCCGGCTGTTAGATTGCCTATATCGAAGCGATAGACACCAGAACCGGGGGCAGTCTCGGTCCATCCCGGAGTGCTCGAGGTCGCATCGAAGATGGTATCCGTGGGAAGTACCTGTGTGAGGAATACACCCGACGCGTTCTGGTTGCCCGCATTTGCATACCCCACGGTGTAGGCGACGAAGCCGCCTCTCTTGGCCACCGTCGTATCCGCCTCGATCGTGACTTGCAGATCGGGTGAAGCGTCGAGCGTGTCCGTTTCCGTCGCGCTGTTATTGATCGGAGTGGCGTCCGCACCGTTTTGGCCGTCATCAGAAATGCTAACGCTATTCGAGATGCTGTTCAGTCCAGACGGAGCAATCGCATCCACGGTGACTGCAAAGGTAACGCTTCCCCCGGCGGAGGCCGCTTCCAGTGCGCCCACCAGATACTCGAATACACCGGAACCCGGTGCGGTTTCTATCCATCCCGTCGTACTTGCCCCAGCGTTGAAACTGGTGCCGGCAGGGAGGATCTCGGTGAGTTCGACGTTGCTCGCCCGGCGGAGGCCGTCGTTCCGGTATTGAATCGTATAAGTCAGCGTGCTCCCAAGTGTCACCGAAGTCATCCCGTTGCTGCTGGTGACGACCAGGTCTGGCGCTGGAACTGTGGAATCCACGAGAAGCAGCAGGCCGGTGTCATCAGCCGATTGCGAGAGTTCCGTGAACTGACCTGTTAGCGCCGTGAAGGCTCCAGGATTATTCGAAGAGGAAACCACGCGGAATTGCTGGCCAGCACCGGGTGTGTAGGCGCCGATGATGGCGACATCCAGTGTGCCGCTCAAAGTCGCGCTTCCAGTGACAGTGAGAGCATCGAAGCTGCCCGCCGTCGTGCCTCCCAGATCTACGGCCAGTGTGCCGCCACTCTCCTGATTGTAGTTTCCGGTAACGGTCAGTGTTCCTGCGGCGCTGCTCCCTCCCGGGCGGATCGTTCCTGCGCTGTTCACGACATTTCCCGTGATCGAGCCCGAGCCGGTCAGCTCTCCACCCTGTAGCAGCAGCGGACCGCCGGAGCTGGCAGTTCCGCCCGCGAGTGTGAGTGTCCCGGCAGTCTGGGTGAACCCGGCGGCAAAGTGGACCGTGCCGGACTGGAGGTCGACTATTCCCGCGTTAGCGAAAGGCAGGGTGGAGCCGCCGAACTCACTCACACCCGTTCCACTGCTCTTGCGCAGAATGCCTGTGGCAAGATTAGAGATCCGAACGGCTGCGGAGCCGTCGTTTGCGTAGGTGAAGCCCGCATCGCTCTGCAGGTCGAGGAGACCGCTGTTATCGATCGCCGCCCCGTTGCTCAGCACCACGTTTCCAGTGCCAACAACCAGAGCCGTGCCGGTCATCTCCAGCGTGCGTTCACTGAGGTTCTTCAGGCCTGGGCCGCTGAAGTGAATGTCCGCATCACCTTCGATCAACGTCACTCCAGAGCCAGATTGTGTGCCACCGCTCCATTGATAGATTCCCCCGACGGAAAGCGTGCCAGCTCCGCCGAGGGTGCCACCCATCTGCTCCAGGCGCGTATCGACGCCCATATCCATTTCGCTCATCACATTCAGCGCTCCGCCGAGCAGATGCAGGATCGTGCCTGATTCACCAGCCACAAAAGTGTCGCCCAGGTTCACGGTGGCTCCATTGAAGGACACCACCCCGCCGCCATCGATAAAGATAGCACTCTCACCGGCGAAGCTGCCGCTGAAACTGTAAGTGCCCGAGCCGAATTCGAACACGGCTCCCGGTGCCGCCGAGAACTCCGGCCCCGTGCCGGCGCCTCCGCTGCCGCCTCAGCCCCGCAGCACCCAGCGCACACCCGAGGTATCCATGAGCAACCACGACACC
>CBINJX010000594.1:0-4220 GCA_966251085.1 uncultured Verrucomicrobiales bacterium | reverse complement strand
CTCCACCACCGGCGACCGCCTTGATCATGACCGGATAACCGATCTTCTTGGCGACCTTGAGTGCTTCCTGCTCGGTCTCGACGATACCGTCAGAGCCCGGAGTCACAGGCACACCCGCCTTGCGCGCCGTGGCGCGGGCGGTGTTTTTGTCACCCATCGCGCGGATTGCGGCGGGAGGTGGTCCGATGAACTTGATATTGCAGCTCGCGCAGACTTCCGCGAAGTGCGCGTTTTCCGCGAGGAAGCCGTACCCTGGATGGATCGCATCGACGTCGCCAATCTCCGCAGCGGAGATGATACGATCGATCTTCAGGTAGGACTGATGGCTCGGCCCCGGCCCAATACAGATCGCCTCATCGGCGAGCTGCACGTGAAGGGAATCGACATCGGCCTCGGAATAGACAGCGAGGGTCTTGATCCCGAGTTCCTTGCAGGCACGAATGACCCGCAGCGCGATCTCGCCGCGGTTGGCAATGAGAACTTTATTGAACATCAGGGCTTAGAGGCCGAAAGCCGCTTTGGCCGCGGTGTAAATTTGGTCTTCCTCGACGTTGATATCCTTATCCGCTTCGAGAAGACGGAGGAAGAGCACCATGGCGAATCTCCGCGCATCGGGTGTGGCGAGACGATCGCTCAGGGCAGCGAGAAACGCACGTGTCTTCTCCTCATTTTCCGCCGCGTCGCGCACCCGCGCCGTGGCAAGGTTCGAATATTCGCTGGGGTCCTGATACGACTGCCAGCCGACACTGGCGATCAGGTCATAGATTCGCTCATTCTCCACCCGCTTCAGCACGCTGTCGGCGTACATCCCAAGCAGGAGAAAGTCGAAGATCGCCTCACGCTGCTCCTGGGTGAGCGGTGGCTCTGGAGCATGGATTGGTTCCGGCATAGATTGCGAGGTCGATTACTTGATCCTGAAGAGCGGCTGGCCGAACTGAACCGGCTTGCCGTTCTCAGCAACAATCTCGGCGATGACGCCGCGGCACTCGGCCTTGATTTCGTTCATCACCTTCATCGCCTCGATGATGCAGACGACGGTGTCCTCTGTGACTTCCTGTCCTACGGAAACGTAGGACGGCGAGTCGGGAGAAGGGGCGGAATAGAAGGTGCCAACCATCGGCGAGGTGATCTCGCGCAGGTTGGGTTTTGCCTCCGCGGCGCCAGGAGCTGCCGCGGGCGCAGCACCGGCGGGGGCTGCGGCAGGGAGAGCGATCGGCGCAGCGGCGGTGGTAATGACGGGCTGGAAATCGGTCCCTCGTTTGAGGGTGATCTTGAAGCCTTCCTGCTCGAGCTGAAACTCCGAGAGGTCATTCTCGCGGATCAGCGAGATGAGTTCTTTGATGTCTTGTAAGTCCAAGGGATATGTGGGCTTCGGTTAAACGAACGGAGTGTGGATGCTAGGTGGGTGCCGGAGAAAGCGTCAAGTCTCACGCAACGGGTGGGAAATGACGAAGTTCGAATGTCGAATGACGAAGGAATCCCGAAATTCCAATAAAGAAGAGCGCCCCTTTCGGGTTTTACCCTTCCTATTCGTCCTTCGTCACTCTTCGCAACACTCCAACCACGCGATCGATCTCGCTCTCCGTGTTGTAGAAATGAGGTGAAAACCGCAGGTAATCACGCCCTTCCCGGTCATGTCGCAGGGAGGCTACGACGTTTTCCTTCTCCAATGCCGCAAAAAGCTCAGTGGAGCTGACGGTGGGATGCCGGAAGGTGGTGGTGCTGTGAGCAGTGGGCCCCTGACGCGGTCCGAGCACCTGAAAGCCGAGCGAATCCAGCTGTCCGAGCAGGTACGCCTTCAATTCCAGAAGGCGCGCCGACACGCGATCGATCCCGATGCCATTGATCAGCTCCAGGGCGGCACACATCCCGTAGATGCCGGCAGTATTCAATACCCCAGGCTCGTACCGCTGGGCCGTCGGCACAAAGGTGATTTCGTCCTGCGCATGGAAGTTTGGAGCGACCACATTCCAGGCTCCGATGAGAGTCGGCCGCAGCAGGTCAAAGTGCTTCTTCTTTACGTAAACAATCCCGATCGCCAGCGGTCCGAGCATCCACTTGTGGGCATCGGCACTGAGGAAATCGACATACTCGACCGAGAGTGGAAACGCCCCGAGCGTCTGGATCGCATCCACGGAAAAGAGGATGTCACGCTCGTGGAGAAGCCGTCCGATGGCATCCACATCGATCCGGGTACCGGTGAAGAAGTGGGCGGACGCCAGGGCCACGAGCCGTGTCTTGGGCGTCAAAGCCGCCTCGACCAGCTCCGGGGTGATCGCCCCGGGAGTTTCCGGTTCGAGATATCGCAGCACGACTCCGCGCCTCTCCAGTTCCATCCACGGATAGACGTTTGCTGGATAATCCCCGTGGTAACAGACGATCTCGTCCCCCGCGTTCCAAGGAATGCCATTCGCGAAGAGGCTGAGCCCAAGGGAGGTCGGACCTAGTAGCGCAATTTCGTCCGGCTGAGCCCCGATAAACTCCGCGCAAAGACGGCGCGCGTTTTTGATATCGCGCAGGACCTCGCCGAACTCCTGATGGTTCTCCGATGAACGCCGGGTGTATTCGCAGACAGCATCCGCCACGCATTTCGGCAGGGCGGTGACTCCAGCGTGGGCGAAAAAGACCTTCTCCCGGGCGACCGGGAACAATTCGAGGCGCTGCGCCTCGTCAGGATAGAGGTTCACGTCTTATCTTAGCGGATTCCCTTCCTCATCGAATCGCTCGGGATACTCCACCCAGGTCGAAAGCCGGTCCAACTCTTGCACGATCTGGAAAACATGGTTCGAGATCCGGTTGCCAAACTGTTTGATCTGTGGCGACTCCATATCTTTCAGCTCCGGATAGATCATCATCGCGGTATCCGTCACTGAGCGCATGATCTTATCGAAAGCCCGATCCGCCGCCGCCTCGGCATCCATCGCCTCCTGATACAGGTAGTCGAGTTCGAGCAGATCCTTCTTCAGCTTCTCCATTTTTTCTCTTTCGGGATCAGATTCCATTTTTGCGCTCAGGCACCTCCGGGTTGGTTGTTTGGGTATAAGTTCCCGAGTCGGGTCGCTCGGAAAGTTTCGTGCTCACGCGGATCTCGCGCCAGATCGTCCGGATGCCCGTCTTCGGATCATCGTAATACTCCGCGCGATAGCCGAAGTTCGGCGGCGCGATGTAACGGGTCTTCGGCAGGGCACGCATCTGCCCGAAGAGCATGAATAGCCCCACGTGCAGGACAATTACTCCCAGGACGATGGTAAAAATCGTACGCCGGCTCATGAACGTTTGCGGGTCTGCTCCCCTTCCTCGATGAGTTGCCAGAAGCCGCGATGACCAGCGAGTTCCGCATCCTCGGCCGGCATCGGCAGCTTCGAACGGAAGAGAAAGTCTCGAATGGTGTTCTTGTGCAGCACCCGGTGAATGGTCACTCCCTCAGCGCTGCGCTCGAAATAGATCCGGTAATCCTTGGCGCGATAACGATGGAGCCGCTTCCCCTCCCGCTCGATCACGCCGAAGCGGTCGTCGCTATCCAAATTGTCCAAATCCTCGGGGAGAAGCTCGAACTCGGCCAGCAGATCCAGCTGGAGTTCCTTGGGAAGCGCGGCCATCTCCGCGGCACTGAGTTCGTTGAAAACAATCTGGAGCATAAAAAGCCGCCTGAAAGTGCCAGCGCTCGGGGAAAGTGCCAAGTGAAAGTGCCGCTTTGGCTACGAGAAGATGACGTGACGAGGCCGGAAGGGAATGACGAAGTTCGAATGACGAATGTCGAAAGAAGCCCGAATGCCCAATACCGAGAAGCGCCCCGTTCGTCATTCGTCATTCGTCATTCTCACCACCCTCCTCCCGATCCCCGTAAAGATCTCCCAGGCAATCGTCCCCGCCTTTTGCGCCATCTCGGCAGCGAGAATCTCCTCCTCCCCCTGCCGTCCTAGCAGCACGACCGCATCCCCCGCCTGAGCCGCCGGCACGGCACTCACATCGACCATGATTTGATCCATGGTCACCCGGCCTAGCACCGGGCAACGTTTTCCGCCCACCAGCACCTCCGCTCCTTGATTGGAGAGGTGACGCTGAAAACCGTCCGCATAGCCGACCGCCAGCGTGGCGATCCGCATCGGATGAGCCGTGATGAACGTCCGGCCATAAGAGACCCCTCGTCCGGCCCCCACGTCCCGGATCAGGGTGATCCGGCTTTTCCATGTCAGCACAGGGCGGAGGTTTGCCTGAAA
>CBINJX010000593.1:0-4233 GCA_966251085.1 uncultured Verrucomicrobiales bacterium | reverse complement strand
TCCAGCAGGCAGGATTCAAGGTGGTGATGACGCGCAGCACCGACACATTCGTGTCGCTCGATGAACGGGTGAAGTTCGCGAACCGCTTCCGCAACGCATTGTTCCTTTCGATTCACTTCAACTCCGGCGGGGCGGGAACCGGTCTGGAGACTTTCACCCTCGCGCCGCGCGGGGTGCCATCGATGGCTTCCGATGGGCCGCGTATTACAGATCTCCAGCTTTGCCCGGGAAATGCACGTGATGCCGAGAACATTGCGCTCGCCACTGCCACTCACGCCGCACTTGTTGTCCGCTCCAAGATGTACGATCGCGGGATCAAGCGGGCGCGCTTTGTGGTAATCCGCGATATCACTATTCCTGGCGTGCTGGTGGAGGGCGGTTTCCTGAGCAACAGCTATGACGCTAAGCTGGTAGCCACACCGGCATACCGTCAGCAGATGGCTGCGTGTTTGCTCCAGGCCGTGCAGAACTATCGCCGCGCAGTGGGAACTCATGCCCCACAGTTTGCCGCCAAGTCCACCGAGGCTTCGCGCACCGAAACTGCTCAGCCTAGTACTGGTGCCGGCAGTAATGCTGCGACGGCACCAGCGAACCCTTCCTCCACCAATTGAAAGCGCTGAGTACACCTCCGTCACGCCCGACGCGGCCCAAGAAACCCGTACGCCCGATTGGGGTCTTCGATTCTGGAATTGGCGGCCTGACGGTCGCTGCGGCGATGCGTGATCTCCTGCCTGCGGAAAACATTTTTTATATCGGGGACACGGCGCGAGTGCCCTACGGGGGAAAGAGCCCGACAACCATCGAGCGTTACTCCATTGAAATCAGCGGACTCCTCCTTGCCGAGCAGGCGAAGGTGATCGTGGTCGCCTGTAACACGGCCTCCGCACTTGGCGTTCCTCGCCTGCAGGAATTACTTAAAGTGCCGGTGATTGGAGTCATCCAACCTGGCGCTCAAGCAGCGGTTGCCGCCACGCGCAAGGGGGTGATCGGGGTGATCGGGACACGTGCCACGATCTACAGCCGCGCTTACGAACGAGCGATCCACGCGATTGAACCAGACGTACGGGTCATCAGTCAGCCTTGTCCGCTGCTCGTTCCGCTCATTGAAGAGGGTTGGCTGGATGATCCGATCAGCGAGCAGGTGATCCGTCGTTATTTGGAGAAACTGGTGCGCGAGGGGGTCGATACGCTCGTGCTTGGCTGCACGCATTATCCGCTGCTCCGGGACGCCATCAAACGCTACGTGGGTCCCGAAATCACGCTGGTCGATTCCGCCCAGAACTGCGCACTCGCCGTGCAGAGCCTGCTGAAAAAGGAAAAACTTTCCGCGCCGAGAACACACTTGGGGCAGTTACAGGTGGCGCTTACCGACGCCTCCGATGGTTTCCTGCGCGTGGCGGAAAACGCCTTGGGCCTGCAGGTGGGGGATGTTCAGCTACGCACAGTTCAGCAGGTTCCGGCGTAGTATTTCGGAGCGTGCGGCTCTGCTTCAGTGAGCTCGGAGGGGTGGCTCTCTGTGGCTAAGCTTTATTGCGCCACGCCCGCAGCGCTGCCTCATACACGCTCCGTAGCGGAGCTCCGGTTGCCTCGCTTGCTTTGCGGCATGATTCGAATTCCGGGGCTACCTGCACGACGGCGTCAGCCTTTAACCCGAGCTTTAGAGTAATTTCACCATGCTCGGTCTGCACGGATTCAAACCTGCGCTGAAGCTTCAGCCGCATGATCGTCTCCATCCGCAGCCCGAACGCGCTCGTTTCGGTGAATACGATGTCCGCGAGTGCGGACATCTTCTCTTCCTCACAAAGGACTGAAAGCATCACGCCGGGTCGGTTTTTCTTCATGTGCACCGGCGTGAACCAGACATCCAGCGCACCGGCGATGAAGAGTTTCTCCATCACCGCGCCACTGATCTCGGGTGAAAGATCGTCGAGATTGGTCTCCAGGCGGACAACTGTATCGGTGTCGTAGCCGGAGGGGTGGTTCATCCCTGCTTACTCCAATTCGCCAATGACCGCGCGAAGTACATTCGGGCGCGAAGCGAGGTCGCGAGTTCCGATTCCGTAGCCGATTTTTTCCACCTTCATGCGGGGCATCGGTCCGGAGGAGATCGCAAACTCCGCAGCAATCGCTGCTCCCGTGGGAGTGATCAACTCGTGTGTCTCATCCGTTTCGCCGAGTGGGATTCCCACACCTTTGAAAATCTCCATCGTGGCAGGAGAGGGGAGCGGGAAACGTCCGTGTGCGCAATCAATCCAGCCGCGGCCTTCGTGCATCGCGGAAAGATAGATCTTTTCAATCCCGAGCGCCTCAAGGCCGACACAGGTGCAGATAATATCCGCAATGGAATCCAGCGCCCCTACCTCGTGAAAGTGCACGTCATCCACGGACATCCCATGGATCCGCCCTTCCGCTTCCGCGATCCTGTGGAAAATGCTGAGGGAATGCTCTTTAACGAAGGGCGAAAGATCGCTGTTCTGGATCAACTCGCGGATCTGCCGGTGTGTCCGGCCATGTACTTCGTGGTGGTGATGATGATGGTGATGATGCCCACAGCACTCCTCGCCATGTTCGTGGTGATGGTGGTGCTCGTGTCCGTGGTCATGCTCATGCTCATGATGGTGTTCATGGGCATGTTTATGCTCCTCCTGATGCCGAGCCTTCGCCCCGGACACCTCGCTGCCGTGGTCCTGATCATTGGCCTGCGGACGGCGTGCAGCGGAGGCTTCCACAGGCTCACGCTCGTCTGCGTGGGTGTGTGCGTGCTCGTGTTCATGGCCATGGCAGTGGTCATGGGCTTGCACGCCGGCATGTTCATGATGCCTGTGAGCATGGGTATGCTCATGTTCATCCTGCTCGTGTGTATGCGTTGCCCCTTCGTGGATGCTGAAGTGAATACCCTCGATCTTCTGCCGCTGCGCCCGGTCGAAGTGCATGTGGAAATCGCCGATATCCACCTTTGAGAGTTCCCATTCCAGAGCAGATGGTTTCACGCCAAGATCGCACAGCGCGCCAACCATCATGTCGCCGCTGATCCCGGAGAAGCAGTCGAGGTAAAGAGCTTTCATTACAAAGGGTCTTACTAAGTTTCGTAAGAGAATGCCTCAGCGCACGCTAGCGACCTCGCGCAGGTTGACCGCGCCATCGTAGATAGCCTTGCCGATGATGCAGCCATACAGCCCCGGCATTTTACCGAGCTTCCGGACATCATCCGCGCTGGAGACGCCGCCGCTGGCGATCAGCTGGCATTTCAATGCAGCCAACATCTTCTCCAACTCCGCGAAGTTTGGCCCCTGGAGCATGCCATCCGTGGCGATGTCGGTGTAGATGATTGTCCCGGCGCCCACGGCCTCGACTTCACGCGCCAGATCGAGAGCCGAGCGAGAGGAAAGTTCCGTCCATCCTTTGACCGAAACGATCCCGTTCTTCGCGTCGATGCCCACCGCGATCCGCTCACCGCCGAAGCGCTGCACCATCTCGCCTACAAAATCGACCGACTCCGCCGCTCGGGTGCCGATTACCACTCGTGAGACACCGGCCTCAAGAGCGCGCTCGATCGCTTCTGCGGAACGCATGCCGCCGCCGAGTTCACACGGGATCGAGATCGCCGAGGTAATCGCCCGCACTGACTCGAGATTTTTCTGCTCGCCACTAAAGGCTGCGTCGAGATCGACGATATGAAGATAATCGCCGCCTTCCTCCTCCCAGCGGCGTGCGAAAGCTGCGGGATCGTTGGAATAAACGGTTTTCTGATCGGCCTTGCCCTGCTTGAGGCGGACCACTTCGCCGGACATGAGGTCGATGGCGGGAAGAAGAATCATGGGAATACTAGCGTTGCGGGTGATGCGGAAATCGGACGAGATGGGTGTTCAGGACGCCGCCTGAACGAAGTTGCGGAGGATGCCGAGACCGACATCCTGGCTCTTCTCCGGATGAAATTGTACGGCGGCGACGTTGTCACGTGCAGCGCTGGCTGCAAAGGTCTCGCCGTAGGTCGAGTATGAGGTGACCACGGACGGATCCTCCGGCTGCGGATAGTACGAGTGCACGAAATAGACGTGTGCATTTGCAGGAAGTCCCTGCCAGAGCACGTGGTCCGGCTTTGTGAACTGAAGTTGATTCCAGCCGATCTGCGGAACCTTCAGCCCCGGCGTGGTGAACTTCTTTACCTTCCCTTTGAAGAAACCGAACCCACGGACGCCCGGAGTTTCTTCGCTCTCTTCAAAGAGGAGCTGG
>CBINJX010000592.1:0-4250 GCA_966251085.1 uncultured Verrucomicrobiales bacterium | reverse complement strand
TCCAACTGGAACCAAGGCCATCGATCGTAGCCACGCCCACTCCCAAGTAGTCACTGCCAATGGGGCCACCAAAGCTGGTGAGCTGCCCTCCTGCCGTGATGTTCAAGGTTCCCGTGGCATTCAGCGCTCCCACAATCATCGTGGTGAAGTTCGCTGAACCCTCGCCTGTGATATCGAGTGTACCACTCGTGTTCTGTTCGGAGCCGAGGTACACGTACGGAATGGTCTGCTCCATCGGGTAGGTGATCTGGGCGGTTCCACCGTTGTCGATCCGCGCGTCCAGAGTTGATCCAGGCATTCCCAGGTTCCAGTTGCTGAAGTCGAAGAAGTCTCCGCTGGTCGTATTGACCCAATATGTTGCCGGTCGATCAGCACAAGCTGTACTGACCAGAAGACTGGTCGATAGCAATGTGATCAAACTCCTCCTCGATAGGTTCTTCCCGAAATGATGACGAATATCGGACTGCCGCTGACTTGATAGGAAATTCACGTTTTGTGGTAGATGATATAAAAGAGAAACCTGCCTTACTGACGTTTCAATTTTCTCAGGAGGCGGACACCTCTCTGAACTGCATCCAGCGACACCGGTCGTTGTTTTACGTTCTCGGAACGACTTCAAACTCCCCCATCATCGCAAAATCCTCGTGTTCCAAGTTGTGGCAGTGAAAGACGTAACGCCCCGTGTATTTGCTGAATTTGGCAAGGATGGTGACCTGGCTCGTTGGTGGCACGACGACTGTATCCTTCCAACCAAACTCTGCAGGTTCCTGGGGCACTCCGTCGATATTCACCACCTGGAACTGCACGAGATGCAGATGCATGGGGTGCGGGTGATTCGTCGGATTGTTGAATCTCCAGTACTCGATGCTATCCACAACCGGCTTTGCAAGAGGAGGATTTGCGGAATCGTAAGCCTGGCCGTTCAAAGTCCAGGTTAGCGTCCCGTTGACAGTCTGCCGCGCCAGATTGAAATCGCGCAGCGTGACCGCCTGCTCCTCGGGGAGTTCCTCCCAAGGCTGCAGGAACGCGGGAACTTTCTTGGTCTCCTTGACTCGTTTAGCCACGTCGAAGCGCATGATCTCAGCCGTGGAGCCGGATCCATTCAGGTTCTGCAGGATCACCTGTGAGCCAACGGGTAGCTTCCTGAAATCGATAATGATGTCGTAACGCTCAGACGGTGCGATCTCAAATCTGGCCACCTCCTTGGGACGCTGCAGCAGTCCGCCGTCGGTACCGATCATAATCAGAGGATCTCCGTTACTCAGCGCCAGCTTGTAGATCCGCGCATTGGAGCCGTTCAGAATGCGGAAGCGGTAGAGCGCTGTGTCCACTTTCAGGAACGGTTGAACTACGCCATTCACAAGGAGATTGTCGCCTTGGAAGCCCATTTCCAGTGTCTGGCTATCGAGCGTGTAGATGAACTTACCGTCCGCCGCGAAGCTTCGATCCTGGATAATCAACGGGATCTCACGCGCACCAGTTGGCAGCCTGAGCTTTGCCTCTACTGAAGCATCTCGGAGCAGGTAGAGTCCGGCCAATCCTTTGAGCACCATCTCGCCTGTCCTCCCATGGGTATGATCATGGTACCAGAGTGCGCATGCACGCTGTTGATTGGGGTAATGGTAGTCGCGCGTACCTCCTCCAAATGGAATCCCGTCATTCGGATGCCCATCATTCTCCGGTGCCACTTCCGCTCCGTGCAGATGCACTGCCGGCAGCATGCTACTCATATCCCCCGCTCCATGCTCGCCGTGACTCATCGGCAGGCTGTTCATGTGCCGGATCGAGACAGCGCGGTTCCTTTTCGCAACGATAGTGGGACCAGGGAAGATTCCGTTGTATCCCCAGATTTCAGTCATCGGAAGATCGCGGTGACACTTCACCAAGCCCGTCTGCATTGTGATGTTGTAGGTGTCCACCTTCTTGACTTTTTTCGGCTTCAGCACGGGCGGGATGCGCAGCGCATCGACGAAGGGCTCCAGTGCGGGGAATGCCGACGGAGTAACGCCGCTGTGGGCATGGCCCTGCGCATGCGTACGGAATCTGGAGAGACAAATCGCAGCGCCGCCGAAAGCAGCAATCCTGCGTAGGAATTCGCGTCGGGAAGTCTCCATTACAATGCGGGGAAAAGACGGGTTTGCGGCACCACTTCGAGTGATCGGCTCAGGCTGGACCAGCGCAGGTGCATTGATGCTGCCGCCTTCGTGTCGAAATATTGGATGCGGATCGCGGCCGGGATACCGGCTTCAAGATTGACGGTACCGCTGCGGTACAGGGCGAAGCTTGTGTCCACAAAGTCATCGATGATGAGCTGACCATTCACCCAGAGCCGAACACCACCATCAGCCTTGATCCGGAATCGGTACTCCTCCGAAAACTCCGGCAGAACGAATCCCTCCCAGTAGATGAAGAAGTTGTTAGCGGGCGCGGAGGGATGGGATTTGCCCAGTCCCCAATCAAAATCGAGTACGGGATCCACACGGGAACCGACCTGCTTGGTGATCATGTCACGTTTGGCGTTATAGGCGAAATAGGTCCCCTTCAGTCCCGTGCCCGTGCCCGCATCGTCCGCAACTGTGAATTGCGTCGGGTTTGAATACTCACTCCAGGCGCCCCGATCGTCCCTGTAGCGAACCTGCCATTCGTAGGTTACCGCGGCCATCAGGCCTGCGATACGCAGCTGAGTGAGATTTTCCGTATCTTCACCCGTGTCCAACATCACCTCACCACTTCCAGCGATTCGCACAAGCCACTGACTGGCTGCGTGTACATCATTTGCATCTGGATCACTGAAAACCGTTGCCTGGAGGAGCGGGCTCTTCGAAAGGCCTGTGGCGCCAGCTCCCGGCGTCGAGTTCAGTGGGGTCCCCGGAGGGGTGTTGACGGAAGGATCGGCGACGCGAATCACACCCATCATGGCGTCATCCGGCACACTGAAGACTCCCACTCCACCTGCTCGATGGACCGAAGCCGGCGCCGCCCCAGTGACAGGACTGCCGTGCAGGCGGCAGTAGTAGTTGTAAACTCCGACCGTTGTAAATGTATGCGAGAACGTCTCTCCACCGGGAATAGTCGTAACGTCAGGCGGCGGAGACGAATCGAAGCTGCCATCATCGGCAGTTACTGTATGATCTGGAGCGTCCGCATGCCACGTCACTGTGTCACCTGGTGCGATGACGAGAGTGCTTGGGATGAACTCAAAGTCCACCACACGGACGTGATGCGTCTCCGCCAGGGACGGGCTCCCCAGGAGCACGGTGGAGAGCACAAGCGCAACCAACTCTGGCATCCACCGGGGGGCAGACCACGAACGCCTTACGCCCGATACGCTATTCTGTCTATAGTCCGGCATGACAACCAGTTGAATGAATCCCGTTTCTGTTTAGCTATCGCTGTTCTCAGCAACCCAGTTGCGGATGGGGATCTCCCATTGAGACGGATGAGGCCCGTAGTCTTTGTCCAGGTAGGCTTCAAAGATCTCGCGAATCTCCTGCTTCTCCTCTTCGCTGGTTGAGGTACGCATCATCTCCAGGAGATTAGGCAGACGGACTTCTTCTCCGCGTGTTAAAGAATCATCCATCACGGCGACGCGCATATCCTGAGTCTTTGCGAGGGAGAGAAGCTGCTGACGGTACTTCAGGTAGTCTTCATCCGGTATCAGCGCCGTTGCATGCTCCATTGCAAGTGTCTGCGCATCCGGAGGCAGAGTGGGAATCATTACCAGCAACCGCTGCACTTTAGCCTGATCGGCAACACCCCGCGCCCCGGCGATGTCGAGCACCTGCTGCTCTTCGGGATCTCGTTTCGGATTGCTTGAGAATTCTTCAATGGACGTCGCTTCTGGAGATAATCGCCCATTGAATGTCTGCGGCGGCGTCACCACTGTTTTCATCGTTCCCTCCCGCGCCTCAACCGCTTCCGTGGGCTTGCCCACCCGGGGAACAGCAAGTACCGGAACGACAGTTGCAGCGGGAGTATTAAGATAAATCACAACGCCACTGATGAGTCCGATAAGAGCGATTATAAGAACGCTAACAAGAAAGCGTTTTCTCATGTCAGTAGAATGGAAAGCGGGAGTGGGCACAGGCATTGGATGCAAAAATCGAGAGACACCGGCGTGAGAGAGGCTGACGGATAGCCCGGCGTAATGTGTGTTTGAGAGTAGTGGAGCGGCCCACCAGCGGGCCGCTCCACCCGGATTGCGCGGACTGTAGCCCGCGTATTATTTGGTCGAAGTCAGCAGCTTGGCT
>CBINJX010000591.1:0-4253 GCA_966251085.1 uncultured Verrucomicrobiales bacterium | reverse complement strand
GGCATCTTCTCTGCGTTTAGTCTCCTGGTGGGTGGTATCGTCATCATGTATATCATGGTGGCGAGCAACACCGAGAGGGTTCGCGAGTTCGGTTTTCTCAAGGCGGTAGGTGCGACTTTCAGGGATATTTTTACACAGATCCTAGTGGAAAGCGTGGTGATTGCCGTCATCGGCGGCATCGCCGGCCTGCTCACTTCCACCCTTCTGGTAAAGCTCCTCGTCGCCATGTCCCCGACGGAAAACACCCCTGTGATCACCGTCGAAAGTATGTCGCTTGCATTCGGCTTCAGCGTAGCCGTCGGCGTTTTCGCCGGACTCTATCCGGCAGTGAAGGCCGCGAAGCTCAATCCGATCCAAGCGCTGCGGTACGAGTAGAGGCCTCTGGTTCTGGATGACTATTGCCCGGGCGGAAAGACAACCGGAAGCTCAGATGCTGTTTGGACTGAATGCCGCTCGGTGCGAGCCCCTGCGGCGCAGCGCCGTGTCTAACAAAATTACAGGTTCATAAACGTTCAAAATATTTTCACATTTATCTTTACGGAAACCTGAGTCCGTGGTTTTGTGAAGTCGTTCGCCCCCCGAACCGTTCAACCCCAGAACGTGCAGACAAGGGCCCGCGCCGGTGTTAAGCATCAGCGCGGGCTCTTCTTTTTTTTATAGTTACCTTCGAAGTAGGCGGCAGGCTGGAAACGAAGGCCCGAGCCGATTACAGAGGATGTAATGGCACCGGAGCAGAAACAGCAGCAACTCGTTACGAAGATTTCACTGATCGAAGACCGGCAGGAGCGTCTCGCCTGGGTAGTGGAGCGGGCCCGTAAGATCCCTTCCCTTTCCGACTCGGAAAAAACGGAGGAAAACCGCGTCCAAGGGTGTGTATCCCGGGTATGGCTGGTAGGTTCCGTAGAGGAAGGGCGTTGCCGGTTCCGGCTGGATGCCGATTCGACACTTGTAAAGGGGCTCGCCTGGTTGCTTTGCGAGGTAGCGGATGGAGCAGGCCCGGCAGAAGTCGCTGGATTTGAGATCACCATTCTGGAGCAATTACATTTGTCGGATCAGCTCTCCCCGACACGCCGGAATGGCCTCGAGCAGGTGCACCGCAGGATTCGGGAACTCGCGGCGGCACACGCGTGACGCCCCTCCTCCTTAGCAGCAACAAAGACTCCCTCCTTGAAATCCCGCGTGCGATACTGTGACGCGCATAATCATCTCCAAGACTGCCGCCTTGACCGATACCGCCGCGCGATTTTTTCAGAACTGCCGGCACTCGGAATTCAGCGGGTGGTGGTAAATGGCACACGTGAGGCGGATTGGGATGCGGTAGCGCAGCTCGCAACAGCGCACTCGTGGGTCATCCCAAGCTTCGGTCTGCATCCGTGGCATGTTGCAGAGCGATCCTCCAATTGGCTCGACACACTGACGACCTTTGTGGACACCACTCCACGTGCGGTGATCGGCGAGATCGGGCTCGATCGCTGGATTGAAGGCTATGATCTCGATCAGCAGAAGGAGGTTTTCAGCGCACAGCTGCAGCTGGCAGCCTCCCGCCATCTCCCTGTCACGATCCACTGTCTGAAAGCATGGGGAGCATTATGGGATATCATTCGCACAGCGCTCCTGCCTAGCTGTGGATTTCTCCTCCACGCCTACAGCGGTCCGGCGGAAATGGTGCGGGGCTTTGTGGAACGAGGGGCGTACTTTTCCTTCTCCACGTACTTTCTACACGAACGGAAGCAGCACCAAAGAGAGGTCTGTAGAGATCTCCCTCTCGAGCGGCTGCTGGTCGAAACAGACGCGCCCGATATGGCGCCACCGCCAGACCGAAGCCGGCAGGTGATTACCGATACAGAGAGTGGCAAACCGCTAAACCATCCAGCCAACCTGCTGCCTGCTTATGAGGAACTCGCCCGCATCCGAGGAATGGCCCCTGACGATCTGGCACTACAGGTGGAGCGGAACTTTTGTGATCTATTCGGAAACGAGGACTGTCGAGAAGTTCGGGTTTAAAGCCTCGAACTTCTCTCAACATTCGTCATTCCCCAAGTGCCAACCTTCGTACCACTTCCCCAGCAGCCGCAAAACCGAAAGCACCGGTCACAAAGGTTGCGGTACCGAAGCCACTGGCGCAGTCCAGCTTGAGATCGCTGCCAGGTTCCGGAGTAGCGCAGGCGGTGCCGTTTGACCACGGGAAGACTGGCTTCTCGAGTGAGTACACGCACGGGACTCCAAATGGCGTCTTCTTCTCCGCAGGAAAACCGTGGTCGCGGCGGAGTTTTCTCCGTACCTGTCGCAGGAGTTCATCTTGTTCGGAGAGACCCAGATCGGTTACCCGGAGATTCGTTCCGTCACGCTTGCCCCCTGCCCCGCCGACCGTCAGAACCGGAATGTTTCGTTCACGACAGAAGGCAATAAGGAGGCACTTGTTTGTGAGCTGATCGATCGCATCGACCACAAAATCGAAACCTCCTCCAAGCAGGCGTTCGGCGCTTGCGGCAGTAAAGAACTCCTGCACAGCTTCGACCCTGCAACCAGGTTGGATCGCACGGGTACGCTCGGCGAGGACGTCTACCTTCGGACGCCCGATCTGGCCATCCAAGGCGTGAAGCTGCCGGTTGGTGTTGGTCACGCAGACGTCATCGAGATCGATCATAGTAACGGCACCCACGCCTGAGCGCGCCAGCGCCTCCACGGTCCACGATCCCACCCCACCTACGCCAACAACACACACATGCGAGGCGCGAAGCCGCTCCAGGCCGTCCTTGCCATAGAGTCGAGCGATTCCGCCAAAGCGGTGGTGAAACTCCTCAGTCTCCTGCGAAGCAGTGGTATGCATTACGAAGCCTTTTCAACGCTTTCCAGATACGCCTCGAGCCCCTCGCGGGTGATCGTGTGACGTGCGCCGCAGCGTGGGCAACTCATCCTCAGCACAGGATCCTCCCCAAAGAGTCCCTCCGGGTCGGTGCGCATGATGGGAGCAAGCACCGCAAACATACGATCCTGCGAACAGCCACATTCCCAGCGATAACGCCTCTGCTCCAGAAGGCTGAGAGATTCCTCCTGATCGAGCCGGCGGATTACCTCGTCATCGAGTGCATCAAACCACGCGAGATCGCAGCCTGGCTGGGCGGAGACCATCACGATATCCTCAATGCCGTGGCGGAAGTACCGAGCCGGCCGCTGTTCACTCTGTGTATAGTACCGCTCCACGGCCCGGAACGGATCCGTCGTCCGCTCAAACTCTACCGCACTTCGCCGCGCCGTTTCGCGTCCGCGAACGATGTCAGAGAGGAATAGGTTATGGCCCTTTTCCTTCACATTTTCCGTGAAGATCTGGCCGACCACAGTGCCAAGTCGGTTATCCCCGGTCACGAAAAGGTTCACGAGAGGGTCCTCGAAATGAATGGTCCAGGCGGAAGCCTCATTCCAGGGACGGGAAGCGCTGTGCAGGGTAATGGCAGCAAGCGCCTCCTTCAGCATCTGATCGTGCTGCGGCACATGCTGATAACCGTGCTGGCCCTGGTGCAGGTAGTAATCGACATAGAGTTCGCCAAAGTCCGCCCTTGCGACGAGCGCGTTGCGCCCGCGCACAAAGTAGGTGCGCACTTCCAGGCCTGCCTTTGGGTCATCTGAATTCATCTGAGAAACCTAGCGCGGTCTGGGCGGCATGCAGGAAGGATTTTTCATCGAGAACACGTTTCTCCAGAAGGTAGATTGTTGCAGGTTGAGAGCAACCGACGAGCGGCACGCGTGAAAGCGCGAAGGGAGTAATCAGTGAGTCAGTAATCAGTAATCAGTTGGGACTCCGCTACTTCTACCCCTCCCAACTGCCGGTGCACGGCTCTCAACTCGATACTTTCAACAATTCGCTTTCAGAGAAGCAACCGACGGGCGAGCGGGTGAAGGAGGGTGAGAAAGTAAATCGCTATCGCGCGTCCCCCCCACCCGATAGGGTCCGCGCGCCGCACGTGCCTTTCCCAATCTGGACGTGGAATAGCCCTTTCACGTGCCCTCCCAGCGGTCGCGAGCTTTCTACGTTCACTTGAAGAATGGGCCCATCTCAGTTTCTTGCAAAAAGAAGCCGGATGATGTGATCCTCTGCGCGGAAGCCCCAAAGTGGCAGCGGCGTTTTTGTCGGGGCGGAGTAAAGGAGCAGGCGAGCGGCAGAAACCACAACTGGAGATGGAACATGGATCAGCCAACCGGCGCAATCCATCAGGGGAGAGAGAAAACCGCTAAAGCGACATCGGAATTCCATC
>CBINJX010000590.1:0-4259 GCA_966251085.1 uncultured Verrucomicrobiales bacterium | reverse complement strand
CATCTCCGATACGTAAGATCCTGACAGCCCGGTCTCAGTGCATGTCGAGAAAATCGTCTTCCAGGGAAGTGCCAGGTGCCAAGTGGGCATCCCCTGAGGCGAAGGTCACCACTGATTCCTTCCTCCCGCCTCGATTACCCGCCCCGCATTGTTGGTAGCTTCTCGGCTCTCCGATGTCTACGCGTCGCACCCGGGTGCTGCTCACTGGACAGACTGGAAATGATCATTGATCATCTGCGCACCATGATGCTCCTCCCCCGCACAAGTGCCGCGAGCAGGCTCTCGTCTGTGACCGTCATCCTCATGTCAGTCTCGGGCGCTCTGCTCTTCACTGCATGCGACGATCTGCTGCCAAAGAATGGTAAGCGGTGGATGCCGCCGGAAGCAAAGGAGACGCTGACACCGGAGGGACAATTCCGAGAAGCACGTCTGGACCTGATGGGGGGAAAAGCCGCCGAGGCTGCGGCGAGATTGCGCAAGCTGGATGCCAAGACCGATATTCCCCAGCCGCTGCACAACTGGATCACTCTGTATGCGGGGTTGGCGGAGCTGGAGGCTGGACGCGAAGCTGAGGCACGTCCGCTTTTTGCCAAACTCGTGCAGCGCGGTCCTTTTACCCAGGATGGAGGAGCTGCGAGCCAGAGATTGGCTGATTTCTTTGTGGATGTCGGGAGGCGGATGAGCGCCACGGGAACTGTGTCGGAGCGAGTCTCTTCGAATTACGACAGGATGAGCCACGAAGCCATCGCGCTTTATCTATATGCGCTGAAGAACGAGAACGTCGGCGATTTCGAGGAAGCCCTCGCGCTGCATCGACATTTCACGACGTCAGATATCCGGGAGAAGGAGCCGTGGCCTGGTTTTGAAACGCACTTCCGTCACTCTCGGAAAACATCGATGGACTTGGTGGAGTACGAGGACTTCATCGACTCGACCAAGCGGGCACTGCATGGGGCGAATCGTCCGAACACGCCAGAGGAGGCGAAGAAGGCGGCGTCGGAGGCTCAGGAAATTCGGAGCCGGATTAAACGCGACGGCAAACTTCTAACATCGCTCGATGCGAAGCTCAAAAAGTTTAGCGGCGAGGTAGCGGAGCGGGTTGAAATGTATGCAGAGAGTGCAGATGCGGATGCCAAGGCGTTGCCGGAAGCAAAGAAGAAGTGGGAAAAGCTCGGCTCGGAGTTCCAGTTCGTGGAGGCCAAACAGGCAATTCTGGAGCCTAGGCTAACCACTGAGAAAGCCCTGGCAGAGCAGGAGAGCCTCGCTGCGAGGATGAGCTATCTGGAGAATTTTAAGTTTTACCTCATCCAGGAGCTACGCGCGACGGGGTACTCCCAGCCAGTGACGCTGAGGGATGGCACGACGTTTAGCGGCGGAATCACAAGCCTCGATGACAATACGGTAAATCTGAAGGATGGCGATAAGGTGAAGCCTGTGCCGTGGGCGGAGGTAGCGCCTGAGAGCATTCTCTCCATGGCGAAATCGCTGGTGACCACTGAAGAGCCGGAGGATGCACAGGGGTTCCGGAAATGGCATCTCGGAAGCTTTGCGGGTTTTATCGGGAAAACCGCAGAAGCCCGTATGCTTCTTACGGAAGCGGCAAAGCTGAATCCGAGCTATGAGCCGGACCTGCCCCTGGCGTTGGAATGGCTGGAAGGCGGAGATAAATAACCGAGGTTGTAGCCAAGGAAAGCCGGCGGCAGGGCGGTTGGAGCGCCGACCGCCGGCCTTGATTTCGTAGAAGAAAATCGGGCGGATTGGGCGTATGGAGGGCACAGGGGGATGTAGATTGATATGGCGCGTCTCCCACCCGGCAGGGGCCTCGCGCCAGTTGGAGGCAACCAAATAACTCTCCGAAGCGTGCGCGGCAGTTCGTGTGGTAGGTCTTTCCGCCTTACAAGTGGCGGGAAAAGCCGGACTTGCGTACGTCGCGAAGGCCTATTCAAATGGCGCGGTGCCGAAATCTGCTTCGATTCAGGACGCTAACGTTGTTGATCCACTTGCGGCCGCGATCAGCCGCGCCCAGCATAACCTCCTGAGGCTGCAGCATGAGGAGGGATACTGGTGTGGTGAACTCACCGTCGATTCCACTCTCTGCTCCGACTATGTGCTGTACATGCATTGGCTCGGGGAAGTGGACCCCGTGTTACAGGATAAATGTGTCGCCCATATCCGCCGGCGACAGTTGTCCGATGGTGGCTGGAATATTTACGAGGGTGGGCCGAGCGAGGTGAGCGCGAGTGTCAAAGCGTACTTTGCTTTGAAACTTGCAGGACATTCCGTGAACGACCCGTGGATGCGGGATGCGCGGGCTTGCATCCTGCGGCTAGGTGGGATTCCGCGGATGAATACTTACGCGAAGCTCTACCTGGCGCTGTTGGGGCAGTTTCCCTGGCAATACCTGCCGACCGTGCCAGCGGAGATCATTTTCTTTCCGAAGTGGTGCTTCTTCAATCTCTACGAGCTTTCTTCCTGGAGCCGGGCAATGCTTGTGCCGCTGGCGATCATCAATCACTTCCGACCTACGCGTGAAGTTCCGGCCGAGAAGCAGTTGCACGAACTCTATCCGGTCGGAACGGAACATGGGTTCCTCGGATGGCAGAAGGATGACCGTTACTGGACGTGGCGTAACTTCTTTCTCCGCTGCGATCGCATGCTGAAGGTGCTGCACAAACTCCCAACGAAACCTTGGCGTACGGAGGCGCTGCGCCGTTGCGAAGATTGGATGGTGGAGCGAATGGGTGAGGGGAGTGATGGCTTGGGGGCGATTTTTCCCGCGATGCTGAATTCCATGATCGCGCTGAAGGCGTTGGGCTACGCGGACGATCATCCTATGCTGGTCAAGGCAAAGCGGGATTTTGAGGGGCTGTTTGTGGATGATCCCCGCGACTTCCGAATCCAGCCGTGCCTTTCCCCGGTATGGGATACGGCAATCAATTCCATTGCTTTGGCCGAGAGTGGACTGGGTGGTCAGCACCCGGCGTTACAGAAAGCTGTGGACTGGCTGCAGAAAAAGGAAGTGCGGATCCGCGGTGACTGGGCCGAGGTGAAAAACTCTCACTCCGAGGCAAGTGGCTGGGCGTTCGAGTTCAACAATGTCTATTATCCGGATACCGATGACACGATGATGGTGCTGATGGCGCTGCGCCTCGTTGATGCACCGGATGCCGAGAATGAGCCGGCGTATGCGGAGATGTTCTCGAGAGCGCTTCGGTGGCTCCTCTCGTTTCAATGCCGGGACGGGGGGTGGGCGGCCTTCGACAAGAATGTCACTCAGGGGTGGCTCGAGGATGTGCCGTTTGCTGATCACAATGCGATTCTCGATCCGAGTTGCAGCGATCTCACCGGCCGGGTGCTGGAACTGCTGGGGTACATCGGGTATCCGAGAGAATCGCGGAGAGTGCAGCGGGCGATCGATTTCCTGCGGCGCACGCAGGAGGCTGATGGTTCGTGGTATGGGCGCTGGGGGGTAAACTATATCTACGGCACATGGCAGGTGCTCCGTGGCTTGCGGGCCATGGGGCAGAACATGACTGCACCTTGGATCGTCCGGGCGCGTGACTGGCTGGAGAGCTGCCAGAACGAGGATGGAGGATGGGGAGAGACCTGCGCTTCTTACGATGACCCAAACCTCAAGGGCAAAGGGCCGAGCACTCCGTCGCAGACTGCTTGGGCATTGATGGGATTGATTGCCGCATTCGATGGAACTGCGCCGGAAGGGATCGAGCGTCGCTCAATCAGGGCAGGAATTGAATACCTCCTCTCCCGCCAATCTGCAGACGGCTCCTGGCCGGAAGCGGAAACCACCGGGACCGGTTTCCCTCGGGTATTCTATCTCCGGTATGACATGTACCGGAACAATTGGCCGTTACTGGCTCTTGCGACTTATAAGAATTACCGCGACGGCATTTTTCACCAGAGGAGTTGGTTCCGGTATCCGTCTGCCGCACGAGCGGTCGCTGAGACGGTTCAGTAACAGGCGGACCAGCAATATTCCGGCAGCTCCTTTGTACGAGCAGCTAAAGCGGCGTCCCGCCGCTTTAGCGCCATAGAGAGCCTGGACGGCTCTTGCCACCTTAGCTCGACTTTGGCCATTTTGATGCGGCTCCCCCGTGGAGAAGGATTGGGATTGATGGGGAGATCTGCCTTGCTACCTCGCAAGAGGTTACATCCCAGAGCCCAGGGTTGAACCCAAACGCCATTCAGTTAAGAAGTATAAAGGCGGCCCAGGCACAAGGGAGCACCTGGCAAGATCCCGC
>CBINJX010000589.1:0-4262 GCA_966251085.1 uncultured Verrucomicrobiales bacterium | reverse complement strand
GAGGATGCGCTCGACGCAGCGATGGCCGAGGCGGGCGGGTTCGACCACAATGCTCACACCCTGCGCGCGCTGACGCTGCTTGAGCGGCCTTATCCGCGCTTCGACGGGTACAATCTGAGCTGGGAGACGCTGGAAGGACTGGCCAAGCATAATGGGCCTGTGACGCAGGCGCCGTGGGCGCTGGCCGAGGCGGACGCCGATTTTCCGCTGGAGCTCCAAAGCTGGCCGGGTCTTGAGGCGCAAGTTGCCGCGCTGGCGGATGACATCGCCTACGACAACCACGACATAGACGACGGCCTGCGCTCGGGTTACCTGACCTTCGACATGCTGGAAGACGTGCCCTTTCTCGCCGGCCTGATGAAGGAAGTGCGCGATCGTTATCCGCATCTCGATCCCGATCGCTTCACCCACGAGATCATGCGCCGGCAGATCACCAGGATGGTCGAGGATGTGATCGGTGTCGCCCAGGATCGGCTGAAGACAATCGAGGTCAATGTGCAGCACAATCTGGAGTTCATCCTCGAAGTTCTCGCTCGGATCGAAGTGTCCCCGATGCCCGTAGGCACCGGAAAACTGGACAAGAAAACACAGCGTGCGATCGCTGTGGAGACGGCCAGCAATCCTGGGGAGGATTTTGATATCGTTCGCTCGGTCAAACGCGGATTCATGTGGAAGGATCGCGTCGTGCGAGCCGAGGAAGTAGTAGTTAAGAAATGGAAAGAGGGAGGGATGGTACTCATGCAGAGCAACACCTAAAGCAGTATTGTCCGGCACAAATTTTGCGGTACATCACTTCTGAGAAGCTAATGTTCGACCCCGCCACCTCCACATCCCCCCGAAAAGCGGTGGGCATTGACCTCGGTACGACCTTCAGCGCCATCGCTCACATAGATGCCTACGGGAAACCGCAGATCATTCCCAATGGTGAGAGTGAGCGGATCACTCCATCTGTCATTCTCTTCGATGGCCATCAAGCGATCGTTGGTTCGATGGCCAAGCAGAATGCAGTCGCCGAGCCGGAGAAGATCGTCGATTTCGTGAAACGGGAGATGGGCAAGAGCAAGGCTCAGTTTCACCGGGAGTTTGATATCAAGGTCTACTCGGCAGAGGAGTTGTCCGCCCTGATCATTAAAAAGCTGAAGAACGACGCGGAGAGGTACTTGGGTGAAGAGATCACCGATGCGGTGATCACGGTGCCTGCATACGTCAACGACGCGGAGCGCACGGCGACTCTCCATGCGGGACAGCTTGCCGGGTTCAATGTGCTCCAGGTGATCAATGAGCCGACTGCGGCAGCTCTGGCGTATGGCTTGGATAAACTGGACCAGGATCAGACAGTTTTCGTCTTCGACCTCGGCGGTGGCACGTTCGACGTGACCATCATGCGGATTGAGAATCACCACATCCGGATGCTGGCGAGCAATGGTGATCATCGCCTCGGCGGTAAAGATTGGGACGATATCATCGTGAACTGGGTGGCGGACGAGTTTGATGCCGTCCATGGAGAGAATCCGTTGCTCGATCTGCAGAGTTATCAGGATCTCTACACCCGAGCCCTGACTGCCAAGGTGCAGCTCTCCAGCCGGAATAAGACCACCGTCGTGCAGTCTTACAACGGCAAGAGTGTGAAGCTGGAGTTGACCCGCGAAGAGTTTGAAAATCGCTCACGTCACCTGATTGAGAAGTGTAAGACGATCTGCGAGATCGTCATGCGCGAAGCGGATCTGGGGTGGCATCAGATCGATCGCATCCTCCTGACCGGTGGTATGACCCGCATGCCGTCCATCCGGGAGATGATCCGGACGATCGCGCCCAATGTACCGGTTGCCGATGACGTGAGTCCGGATGAAGCGGTGGCGATTGGCGCGTCGGTCCAGGCCGTGCTCGCCTTACTCCATGAGGAAGACCGGAGCGGAATCCGGGCGCTCCCGGACGAGGTGCGCGAACAGTTTTCCAGTGCGGATGGGCAGCTGATCAAGGTGACGAATATCACCACACACACTCTCGGAGTCGTGCTCTGGGATGATGTACGGGTGGAGGAGTATGTTTTCCCGATGATCCGGAAGATGACGCCCGTCCCAGTACAGACGAAGAATTCATTCGGCACGGCTAAGGCGAATATGAAGAACGCCATCGTGCGCGTGGTGGAGGGCGAGAGCACTGTCCCGGGCGAGTGTACTCCGCTGGGAATCTGTGACATCGAGCTGCCGCCTTTCCTTCCGAAAGGCTCCCCTGTGGAGTTGACCTATTCGTATAACGAGAATCAGGTGCTCGAAGTGGTGGTCGAGGCCTACGGTCGTCAGAACCGTGTTTCGATTGCCCGGAACACCGGACTGTGCGAGAGCGAGATCGCGACAGCGACTGCAGATCTCTCGCTGATCACCGTGGTGTAACCCCTATTTCCTGAAACTCGCTTTTGGCACTTCCTGACCCCCTTCCTGACAATCCCACGCGCTGGGATGGATGGAAGAACTATAACTCCGACGACCTTTACGCACGGCTCTGCCTCTCTATCGATGCTGCTCCAACTGCCGAGCAGATCGAGGAGAGTTGCCGGCAATTGCTTGTCTGGTGGCAGAAAAAGCTGCCGCTCAAAAATCAGCCGAGCAATCCAATCGCACAGATGCTGCGGGCTGGACTCGACGAGGCGCCTCAGTTTCTCGCCGAGGCTCGTACCAGGCTGCTGGATCCTGCGGAGCGTGCAGCGCACGATGCGGCGTTGCGGAAGCAGATCGTGGAGGGGGCGTTGGACGAATTTCGAAAGCTGCTGCCCTTTGCAATTGCGAATGGCCTGCTCACAAAGGAATCCGAGAAGCGGCTGATAGAGGCTGGGACAAACCTGGGTTTGTTGCTGCCTGATATTCAGGTGGCCATCGAAGCAGAACTTCAGCGTGCAGGCGCGAAACGTGGCGAGGTGCCTCCCGTGGTCATCGCGGCGCCGCCTTCTCCCGTTGCAGTGTCATCAGCGCGTCCCTCTTCCGACGCTCGCGATCCCTTCGAGGAGTTTCGCCGGATGTTGAGACTCTCCAGGCTCTGCCTCGATGGCGAGGAGATGACCGACGACCAGCGTGATGCTTTGTGTAATATGGGGGAAGGGCTGGGACTTACCGGTGGTCAAGCGGAGGATCTGATCGATGAATATCTCGAGGAGGTGGAGAGTTCACCGATCCCGCAGCCCACCTCGCCGACGCAACGTCCAGCGGCGGCAATAGCCGTTCCAGCGCGACCGGTGGCAACTCCCGTGGTGAACCGGCCCGTTGCGGTCGCTGTGCCCGTAGTCCGGGTGGCACCGGCCGCTCCGGCGAATCCTGTTCCGGCTGCGCCTGCCGTGGCAAAAAAGGATTCGGGGGTGGTTATCCCGAAGGTTAATACCTCTCCGGTGGCCCGTGCTCTCGAGCGGACGAAATACCCGAGTTTTACGAACTCGATCGGATGTGAGTTGCTGCTGGTGCCTTCGGGTGAGTTTGTGATGGGGAGTGAAGCCCCGGATGCCGCCCCGCACGAGAAGCCAGCGTTGCAGACCACCGTGAGTTGCTTCTACATGACCCGCTTTCCAATCACGAACGCTCAGTACGAGTGTTTTGACCCGGGACATCGTTCCCGGCGGGCACCGTGGGCTGACGAGACTCATCCGGTCGTGTACGTGAATAGCAAGGATGCAGTGGCGTTCTGCCAGTGGCTTAGCGCCAAGGAAGGACGTAAATACCGTCTCCCGACCGAAGCGGAGTGGGAATATGCCGCCCGTGGGATGGACAACCGAGCCTACCCTTGGGGGGGGCGCTTGGACGCCGGCCATTTCGCAAATTTCGCAGACCGCCGGACCAGTCTCGCCTGGAGGGACGGCAATATCGATGACGGCTGGGCTCAAACTTCGCCTGTCGGAGCGTATCCGAGGGGATCCAGTCCGTTTGGAATCGAGGATATGGCAGGGAATGTGTTCGAGTGGTGCCTCGATTTTTTCGATGTGTATCGTGCCCGCATTCGCGTAAATCCCCGTGGACCGATGGAGGGAATCAAGCGCGTCTATCGAGGCGGCTCTTGGAAATCCCGTGCCGCGAGTCTTCGTACGAGCGCGCGGGCGTTCAACGCTCCGGAGTATTCGTCGAACGACGTAGGATTCCGGGTGGTTTGCGAGTGTGGTGGGTAAGGGGACTCGGGGCGGTACCGTTCTCCATCTTTCGTATGGCGCAACGGGGCGCGAGATAGAGCAGATCGATTGAGTAACTGAGGTTACGCGCCGCTGCGACGCGTCAGAGTGGGGT
>CBINJX010000588.1:0-4270 GCA_966251085.1 uncultured Verrucomicrobiales bacterium | reverse complement strand
CCCACCCGGTGGGGTGTGTTGTGCTGCACCACAGCCCCCCGGGTTGCGCGCGCCCCGCAACCCTGGGCATTGGGATGTAATCCCTTCGGGATAGAAAGCCAGATCGGCGGATGCAAAATAGCCAAAATCGAGATCAGAAGTGAATAACCAGCGAGCGCATCGCCTCTGGTCACCACTTGTCACTTTCACTTGGCACCTGGCACTTATTGCTCCCCGATCTGCTCCTTCAGCATCCCAGCGATCCGATCCGCGCTCGTGTTGATATAATCCCCATCGCGTCCCTCGATCAGCAGACGAACTTTCGGCTCAGTGCCAGAGTAGCGGAGCAACACACGGCCGGCATCACCGAGTTCACGCTCGGTCTCTTCCACGAGCTTCATCACGGGTGGCAACTGCTCCAGCGGCTTCTTCTCGCGGACGCGGAGATTGCGCTGTGCCTGCGGGTACTTCACGAGGCACTTCTTCAACTCGCTCAGCGGTTTACCGCTTTCCACCATCACGCGGAGGATCTGCAGGGCACTGATGATGCCGTCACCAGTCGTCGTAAAGTCGCGGAAGATCATGTGTCCGCTCTGTTCGCCGCCCACATTCAGATCCTGCTTCATCATCGCCTCGATCACGTAACGATCGCCCACCTTCGTGCGGAGCACTTTGCCTTCGTGACGCTTGAGCGTTTCGTTCAGGCCGAAATTGCTCATCACCGTCGCCACCAGCGTGTTCTGGGCGAGTTGTCCGCGCTGGATGAAGTCGAGCGCGGCGATCGCCATGATCTCGTCACCATCGACGATCTCACCCTTCTCGTCGCAGAGGAGGACACGGTCCGCATCACCGTCGTGTGAGATACCGACATCCGCTCCAGTCTCCTTCACAATCCGCTGAATCTCTTCAGGATACGTGCTGCCGCAATCGCGGTTGATGTTCCGGCCGTTGGGAGTGTTGTGGCAGATGATCGGCTGCGCACCGAGTTCCCGCAGGATCCAGGGGGTGGACTTGTAAGCAGCGCCGTTGGCCACATCCACTGCCACGCGCATTCCCTCCAGGGTCATTTGACGCGGGAAGCTCGTCTTGGCGAATTCGATATAGCGGCCGAGCGCATCGTCGATACGTGTCGCGCGGCCGATCTTGCCGGCAGTGGGGCGGATGTTTTCGATATCCCCGCTGAAGACGAGGTTTTCGATCTGCTGCTCCACCTCGTCGTCGAGCTTGTAGCCGTCGTGCCGGAAGAACTTGATACCGTTATCCTCGTAAGGATTGTGGGATGCGCTCAACACAATGCCCGCATCGGCGCGGAGAGAGCGGGTGATGTAGGCCACGCCCGGAGTCGGCAGCGGTCCGATGAGCAGCACGTCTGCGCCCAGCGACATCACACCGGCGGCCAGCGCATTCTCCAGCATATAGCCGGAAAGACGCGTATCCTTGCCGATGACGATCGTCGTCCGGCCACCCCGGCCACGATGAGTGCTGATCTGACTGAAGACATGCGCCGCGGCGCGACCGAGCTTCAGCGCGGTTTCAGCCGTGACGGGCTCGATGTTTGCGGTGCCACGGACACCATCGGTGCCGAAGATCTTGCGGGAAGGCTCCACCGGGATGGAGGAATGGCCGTTGTTATTTTTTGGAGGAAGGCTGGACATTACGATCGATGCTGAGGTCGAAGTACGGGCTCCCCCCGGGGGCACTAGAACGCGAGGCGGTCGTCTCGATGCTCTTCTTGATTGCCGCCCACACCACCACGGCGATTACGAGAGTGACGATTTTCGCGAGCCAGTGTTGAAGAAGAAACCTCATTGTTTTTTTTCAGGAGGAGCAGTTCGCCCATTCGGGCGCGGAATGTTTCGGGGTCGAAGTTTCTTTCGATCTTGCCCCTCTGACAAATGGAAACAATTCCGGTCTCCTCGCTGACGATGATGATCACCGCATCCGACTCCTCCGAAAGGCCGAGACCGGCGCGATGCCGCAGGCCGAGATTTCGGTCCAGATCGACGCGCTGACTGAGCGGCAGCACGCACGCGGCAGCCACGATCCGGTCGTCGCGAACGATCAGGCCCCCATCGTGCAGCGGTGTCTTCGGATGAAAGATCGTCACCACCAGTTCCGGCGTCAGCTTGCAGTCGATCTCCACACCGCTCTCTGCAAACGACTCCAGATTCGAGTCGCGCTCGATCGCGATCAGCGCGCCGAGCTGGCGGTTTGCCAGGTCAAAGGTCAGCTCCGTGAGCACCTCCACCGTCTCTCGGCTCTGGGTGGCAAAAGAGAGAATCCGATTACTCCCGAGCGCAGCCAGCGCACGCCGCAACTCCGGCTGAAAGATCACCACCAGCGCGAGCAGCAGGACTGTCGTCAGGTTTCGGAAAAGCCAATCAATGACCGGCAACCGGAAGAACTGAGAAAGGAGCATCACCGTCAGCCCCACCAGCGCGAGCCCCACCAGCACCTTGGCGCCGCGAGTGCCCCGGAAATACAGCCAGCCATGATAGATCGCCACCCATAGAATCAGGATCTCGAGTGCTTGGCGCCAATACTTGGCGAGGTATTCGAGGACGACTTCCATCAGCTATGGTGAGATGATCGCCTCCGTCATCCGGAGTGCCTCCAGGTTTGGTTTCACTGCATGTACTCGGAACACATGCGCGCCGCGGCTGCGGCCATGACTCGTGAGCGCCACCGTCGGCCATTCGCGATCGCTCATTTCCGTCGACCCCACGAGCTTCCCAAGAAACGATTTCCGGGAAACCCCGAGCACGAGCGGTCGGCCTGCAACCCGCATGGAATCAAGATTCCGAAGCAGGGCAAGATTGTGCGCGACCGTTTTTCCAAAGCCGATTCCTGGATCGAAAGCGAGGCGCATGGGATCGATGCCGGACCGTAGGCAGGCGTCCAAAGTTTGTCGAAAAAATTCCCGGACTTCAGACACCACATCCTCATAGTGCGGCGACACTTGCATCGTTTGTGGGGTGCCTTGCATGTGCATGGCAATTGCACCCGCGCCAGTTTCGCGCACCACCTCGCGCATTTCCTCGCTGCGGAGTCCGCTGACATCATTCACGATCGCCGCCCCCGCCGCTACAGCCGCCCGTGCGACATTCGGCTTCATCGTGTCGATCGAGATCACAAACCGCGGATCACCCGCAAGCCGCTCGATCACCGGCAGCACCCGCCGCATCTCTTCCTCTTCTGAAACCGGAGCCGCTCCCGGGCGGGTCGATTCACCACCGATATCCAGGATCTCCGCTCCCTCATCCGCCATCAGGCGGGCATGCGTCACGGCGCCTTCCAGATCGAGGAACTGTCCGCCATCGGAGAACGAATCCGCAGTCACATTCAGAACACCCATGATCACACCGCGAGCGGTGAAATCAAAGGTGCGATGTGACGTAATCCAGAGCATCCGACGAACCTGCGGGGTTCACAGGGAGACGCAAACGAAAATCGCCCGAAGAACCGGAGGTTGTGTCACATTTCTGTACAGCTGAAACTCTGAACACCATTCTGGACACGGAGTTTCCCCCTCAAAGGGTCATCAATACTACTCCGCCGCATCCCGGAGGGATCATAAGAAGGTAGCTGGTGGTCGCGTGAAGAACGAGCGCTACCACCGGACAGCGTACAATAAAGAATGGCACCCCGGAGCGGGTGCCGGAAGCGAGGAACCGATGGGCGGTTTAACCTTTCGCGAGTCCGTGCACGTGAAGGCGTGGAGAAAGTAGATCGATATGGCATCTGATCCGACCCGGTAGGGTCTCCTTTCCGCCGCGCGTGCCTTCTTACAGGGAGGATGTGCAACAGCCCTCCACGAGCCCTCCAGGCGGTCGGCGGCGCGACCGCCCTACCGCGCGGGAGGGCCATCGCACGTGAGTGATCCATTTCAGCGCCGCCACCTGCTCTCCTTCCGATCCGCCGGTGCGCGGCTCTCAACTCAATACTCTCAACTATTCACTTTCAGAGACGTTCATGGCTGGATTTTGGGAAACCAGTGCTGGATTCTGAGAAACGGAAATCAGCGGTTGTGATCGGTTCCATTGCTTATCAGGACCCAATGTCAAACCGTGACATCAGGACGAAAGAAGCCGGGTTTCTTTTCCAGCGGAAACCGAAATGAACCAGAGTGGGCAGCTTCTGTTTCCTGGCGGCTGCGGTCCGGATCTTACCCGTTATCATCGCGCCGAGCCCTGAGCTTAGACGGTGAAGCTCAGAGCTTTACGCATGGAGCTGTAAAGCTTGGGTGAGGGAGCCCGGAGCTTGAGGCGTCAAGCCCGGGGCTCGGCACCTG
>CBINJX010000587.1:0-4284 GCA_966251085.1 uncultured Verrucomicrobiales bacterium | reverse complement strand
GGCGATGAGGAAGAAGAACAACACCACATAGGCAATGGGCGAGTAGAAGTAGCTTTTAATCTCGCGCCCCAGCAGGGTGAGGAATGTTTTCATTAAGGTAGATTGAAAAGAGGGAAGGGGTGAGCTTTTCGTCTTAATCCTAATCCTGATCTTATTCTTACTCTCTCCGCGGCGGGGCCGAGGGAGATTAAGATTAGGATTATGAGTAAGATTAAGATTACGAGAGATTGATCCTAGCTATCCGAGTGGGTGAGTTCGACGAACACATCCTCCAGCGTCGGCCGCCGCCGCATCAGTTCGCGCACACGCCAGTGGCGCTCCGTAGCCAGTCGCATTACATCCTCGCTCGGATCCGCGTTCGCATCCGTCCGCAGATGGAAGATGCTGTATTCGCCGTCCTTCTCCTCCACCACATCCTTCACACCGGCGATTCGAGACAGGGCCTCGCGAGACCCTCCATTTACACCTTTCGCTTCAATTCGCATTGCGCCCGCAGCACGGTGATTGCGGAGCAGGTTTTCCGCAGTATCCGAGGCGCGGATCTGCCCCTTGTGAATCACGATTACGCGGGAGCACATGATCTCCACTTCCGGCAGGATGTGCGTCGAAATGAGCACCGTCCGCTTGTTCGCGAGATTCTTGATCAGCTCACGCACCTGACGGATCTGGTTCGGATCGAGACCGATCGTCGGCTCATCGAGGATCAGTAGATCCGGATCGTTCACCAGGGCATCCGCGAGACCGACGCGCTGGCGCTGACCTTTCGACAGTGTACCGATCAGGGCACGTTCCTTTTCCCGCAGATTGCACAGTTCCAGGACGTCGCCCACGCGCTCCTTGATCTTGCGGCCTTCCACTCCCTTGAGTGAGGCGCGGTAGCGCAGATACTCGTTCACGCGCATATCCGTGTAGAGCGGAGTGCTCTCCGGCAGATAGCCGATATGGCGGCGCGCCTCCACGGACTGCTCGAATACATCGAAGCCGGCGATCGAAGCGCGGCCGGAGGTAGCGGGCATGTAGCCGGTGAGGATGCGCATCGTCGTACTCTTCCCAGCGCCGTTGGGCCCGAGGAAGCCGACGATCTCACCCTTCTCGACCTCGAAGTTGAGGTCCTTGATCGCGGTGAAACCCGCGTATCGCTTGGTCAGATTTTCGACTTTGATCATAGGGGATGGCAGAGGAAACTAACTAGACAGCTAACGCGCCGTGAGCGGGATGGTTTGCAGCTGGCGGAGATTCTGACCGCGGATGCGCCGGACGACGCCTACGGTGAAATCCACGACAGACCCGGTGCTCACCGGCTCCAGCAGCTCTTCCAGCTGCTGGGAGGACGTGACGTCATAACGCCCGACCTGATAAATGACAAGGCCTCGCTTCATACCGGCGACGGCGCCTGGAGAATTCTCGTCCACATCTGCAACCAGCACGCCTTCACCCGGCTGCACGCCGAAGTGCTCCGCGAGATCGTCCGTCACGTCCTGGATGTGCAACCCAAACCACTTACGGGCGCGGGGATGTGGAGTGCCAGTGAGCGCACGCCTTTTCTCCTCCTCCGCGACCTTTTTGAAATGGGCGACACGTTCACGCACGGTCTCCCCAGCAATAGCAAATGCAATACCCTGAGTCGGCACTCCTTGTGGCGTGTAAGCCATCTTCACGGAGGCCACCCCGACGAGTTTTCCGGAAATATCGATGAGCGGACCGCCGCTGTTGCCGGGATTGATAGCTGCATCCGTCTGAAGCAGATCCTTGTACTCCGCCTCATTCACCGAGATGGAGCGGCCCTTGGCGCTCAGGATTCCCCGGGCGACAGAGCTGCCGTAGCCGAGCGGATTGCCTAGCACGAGCACGGTCTGGCCGAGGAGATTCGGTGAGAGATCCTCCAGGTCGATGTGTGGCAGGGGATCGTTTGTTTCGATCTTAATAAAGGCGAGATCGCTGGCCGGATCGCCCGTTACATACTTCGCCTGGTAGGTCTTACCATCGTTCAGCGTCACCGAAATCTTCAGGTTCGCCGCTCGCTCCACCACGTGCTCATTCGTCACGATGTAACCGGAAGGATCGACGATGAATCCCGAGCCGAGGCTCTGCACCTTCTGGCGCACCGTGCGGGGAGGACGCATCGGACCACCGAAGAACTGATCGTAAAAGTCGTCGTACGGATTGCGCACGGTCCGCTTCACCACCCGTTCCGTGCTGATATTTACCACTGCAGGCATGGCTTTGCTCACCGCGATCACGGTTGGCTCGCTAGGTGGGGCCAACTGTGCGCGGAGCGGGGCCGTCAGAGAGGTGGCTGCGACGACCAGCGCCGCGATGACATGGGGTATCTTCCTGCTGCGCAAGATCATTGCTGGGAGTGGCGGTGTGGGACGCCTCAGACACCTCTGACGGAAAGTTGCTCAAAATTTTCTCCGCTTTCGGGATTGTTCCCGCGAACCTTCCACCTATGACCCGTTCCCTCTGTGTCTCCCTGGTCGCTCTCACTACCTCCATCTCCTCCCTCCTCGGCCAGCAGGCAGCCCCTGCTCCCGCGCCTGCCGCGGAGTTCAAGCCGATCGAAGGAAAGATCCGCCTGAAGGATGGCGACACCGTCGTCTTCCTCGGCGATTCCATCACCCATCAGTCCCTCTACACCCAGTATGTGGAGGACTATTTCTACACCCGCTATCCCAAGACCCGCATTCACTTTCACAACGCGGGAGTCGGTGGTGACCGTGCCAGCAACGCTCTGGCCCGTTTCGATGCCGACGTCGCCAGCTTCAAACCCAAGTACGTCACTGTGCTTCTGGGAATGAATGACGGCACCTATACCCGGTACGAGCAGGGGATCTTCGACACGTATCAGAAGGACATGAATACGCTGCTCGACCGGATCGCTGAGATCGGTGCGACTGCAGTCCCGATGACACCCACCATGCACGATGCCCGTGCCGCCCGCGCCTTCAACCGGGCCGCCGAACCGCGCGACACCTACTACAACGGCGTGCTCGCCCTCTACGGAGCATGGCTCCGTGAGCAGGCTCAGGTCCGCGGCCTCGGCTTTGTGGATATGTATTCACCGCTGAACAACATCACGCTCGACCAGCGGCGGAAGGATCCGAAATGGACCATGATCAAGGATGCCGTCCACCCCGGCGCGGTTGGGCAGGCGGTGATGGCTTCCGCCGTGATCAATGACATGGTTCCGAAGACCGTTGTCTCCCATATCACGGTCGATGAGACAGATGGGCAGCTGAAGACGACCGTTCGCGGCGGTGGCAAGCTCACCGACCTGAAGCGCGAGGAGAACGGAAACCTCTCCTTTACCTTTACCGCTAAAGCGCTTCCGTGGGTGCTGCCGCCTGATGCGGAGGAAGGATATAAGCTGGCAAACGCAGGCTCCCGGTTCTCGAGCGAGAAACTCACGGTCGGTGACCTGAAGGAGGGGAGCTACGAGCTGCGGATCGATGGCCAGTCCGTCGGAACCTATGACAACGACCAACTGGCAGCCGGCGTGGCGCTTCAGGGAAACAGCAAGACCCCTCAGTATCAGCAGGCTCTGCAGGTCGCGATGCTCAACAAGCGCCGGAATGACGAAGCGATGCGCCCGCTGCGTGACCAATGGGGACAACTGAAAGGCCGTCGCCGGCAGATTGATCAGGCCAAGCAAAACAACGTGCCGGATTTCGAGGCAAAGAAACAGGAGTTCGACACGTGGTATGCCGGTTTTGAGAAGAAGGTTTCGGAGCTGATCGCGAAGGCGAAGACGATCGAGGACGAGATTTATCAGGTGAATCAGCCGAAAGCTCGGAAGTATGAGCTGGTGCGGGCGGGTGAGCAGAGGTGAGAGGTGAGAGGTGAGAGGAGGGGCTGGCGCAAAGATCTATGCGCCAGCCGGCAATCGGGTGGAGTTTTCGGTCCTTCCGTCTCGTGAGTTTGCGGAGATGGACGCCCAGTAAGGGCCGCATTTTAGGCAAATCCTGCCAGTGTGCGCACCGAAAGGGCCGTATTCTGGGCACAGGGTCGGAATGTGCGCATCCGGAGGGCCGCAATTTGCAGGAATTCGCCAAACGTACGCACGGCAAGGGCCGCATTTTGCAGAAATTCCTCAAACGTACGCACGGCAAGGGCCGCATTTTGCAGGAATTCCTCAAACGCACGCCCGGCAAGGGCCGCAATTTGCAGGAATTCGCCAAACGTACGCACGGCAAGGGCCGCATTTTGCAGGAATTCCTCAAACGCACGCACGGCAAGGGCCGCAATTTGCAGGAATTCGCCAAACGTACGCACGGCAAGGGCCGC
>CBINJX010000586.1:0-4295 GCA_966251085.1 uncultured Verrucomicrobiales bacterium | reverse complement strand
GTCAATCCGTCATTCCCGGTACCCGCGTTGCCGATCTTCTCGGGCTGGATACTACAAGCCCGGCAGTGATTGATCTCGATGCGGCTGCAGTATTCGGAGTCGCAATCGCCGGTGCCGATTCAGTGCACGGCACCTGGGAGTACTCGCTGAATGGTGAAACCTGGCTATCGCTTGCTGAGGTGACCGAGAACAGCGCACGTCTGCTCCATGCGGAGTCGTTTGTTCGATTTGTTCCTGCTGCGGGATTCAACGGCACCGCCAGCCTTAGCTATAGGGCCTGGGATCAGACCTCAGGCACTTTGGGCGAAACAGCGGACACGACGCTGAATGGCGGCTCCACTGCGTTCAGCTCCGATATAGAGCAGGCCAGCGTAACCGTACTCGCGGTGGATGATGCGCCCGAAATCACCAGCCCCGGCGCACAGATCACCCGTGAGGATGCCCCTCTGACCTTCTCTTCCGCTGGCGGGAATCTGATTGCACTCACTGATCCCGACGGCGGTTCTCCGGAAGTGCACGTCACGATTTCCACAGCGAATGGAACGCTCACTCTGAGCACTGTTGCCGGGCTCAGCTTCAGCGCAGGAGATGGCGCTGAGGACGGCTCAATGACCTTCTCTGGCGATGTGGCTGCTATCAATGCGGCGCTGGACGGGCTTGTCTTCACGCCAATACCGGAGTTCTCGGGGAATGCCGAGATCAGCGTAGAAGTGCGTGAGCCCGGACAGGGCTCGGGGGAACCGCCAACGTCCTCGAGCATCGTTGCGGTAAAGGTGACGCCCGTGATCGAGTTCACGGGCAGTACGACTTTCATCGATGCCAACGGCGACCGGGTGAAGGTGGTGCTGCGAGGCGGCGCCCAGGGAGAGATCTGGCTTTCTGATCTCGGCAATAGTGACGCTGCCGCAATCGTGCTCAATGGCACCACGGCCAAGTCGAGCCTGACCATTACCACCGTTCGCGGCGCCGAGACCACCATTGGCGACATCGTCGTGAACGGCTCGCTCAAGTCCCTGACGGCCGGCAGTACCGATCTCACCGGCACCCTGAGCGTCACAGGCTCGCTGCGGAGCGCCGTTCTCGATGACCTCACCGGAAGTTCCATCAGCCTGCACACCGACTCGACGATACCACTCAAGAATAAGAGCGCCGTTTCGCTGAAGTTTGACCGAGTGACTGACACCAGCCTCACGAGTGGTGCTCTCCACCTTGCCTCACTCAAGGCGAGCGAATGGCTGAACAGCGATCAGGAGCGCGAGACGATTGCAGTGCTTTCTCTGGGGCAGCTGAGTGTAAGCGGCAGCCGCAAGCAGGCCATCGCAGGTGACCTCGGCGCGGACCTGGCAGTTGCAGGAAAAGTGAAAGCAATCAAGGTCGCTGGTGATCTGACCGGAGATATCGAGGCAGGCGCGATTGGCTCGGTGCAGGTGAAGGGGAGTTTAGTCGGCTCACAGATCACCCTCTCTGAGCTTCCGCATCCGCCCCGTCCGGCACTCGGTTCACTCAAGGTCGGAGGCCTGATGGACAACTCCGTGGTCGAGAGCGCCGGAAGCATCGGCGCGATCACCCTCGGTGGAATGCGCGGCAGCCGGATCTTTGCCGGAGTGGCAAATGACGTAAGCACGCTGCCCGACAGCACGGATGATTTCATCGCCGCAGCTTCGATCCGCAGCATCAGTATCGCTGGAGCGCTGCCCGAGTTCTCCAACTCACTGCTTGCAGCCAGCTCGATCGGTCGCCTTTCGCTGAAGGGAGTTGTCCCGGAGAACGAGGGGATCACCTTCGGAGTTGCAGCCGACCGGATTGCTGCGCTGCTGGTGAAGCACAGCGGCGGCACATCGCGCTACCAGAAGTTAACTACACCGGAACAGTCTCTCGCCGATGAGGACTTCATTGTCCGTGTGATCTGACACGGCTTGCACAGTTAGAGTGTGGGAATTGGCCGACATTCGCATCAGCACTGACTGAGGCGAACGTGTCTCCATCGATACCGAGTAGTCTTCACCCGCGGGATTCTTCTCGCCGTTGTTTCGCGACTCCGTATGCCCACTACCTTTGAGGATTTCGCAGTTCACTTTTTGTGAACTGCTCCACGAGAGGAACCGCTTGCGTGCGCGCACCTTCGCCTCTACTCCTCTGAAGCGCAAGGAAGGCCCCCAAATGAGCAATCATCCAGAGATCGTGTCGGTGTTTCGTCGGTTGGCGTGGTGGAATCCAGTAGAGTCACCGAGAGTTCCAAAATTCCTGCCGAAGCGTGTGTTTCCCGCCCGGCCGGAGTGCTTGGAATCGCGGATCGCGATGAATGGCTCCGCGCTGTCCCTTCCAGCGCTTCGTGCGGTCGAACCTCTGGGTAGCGGTGTTTATGAAGGTGCGTTTACCACCGCAATCGAAACGGCAGGGGAAGTGGATACCTATACCTTTGAGGTTGGCGCCGGAATGCCTCTTGCCTTCTTTGCAGATGCGGATTCAACGCTTAACGCGAGGCTGACCCTGCGCGGTCCGGACAATGCGATCGTCAGCAGAGCAACTGCCTCGGTTCCCGGTGCGGACATCACGCTTCAAATTCCTGCCATTCCCACAGCGGGTACCTACACACTTTCGGTAGAGGGGCTCTATGGCACTCGAGGTCTCGCAACGATACACACTGTATTCGGCGCGGTGGTTGAACCCGAGGCGTCTGGCGCCAGCAGCAACAACTCCATCGGTACGGCCGTCAGCCTCGATGGATTGATGCGACCACTGCCCAGCGGCGGAACGCGAGTATCCGTACTTGGGACCATCGATAAATCGGCCAGCATTCTTCCCGCGGAGTTCGAGCCCAACAACACGACGGCTGCTGCCAACTCGGCCACAGGAAACTTCGTCGCGGCACCCGAGAACCTGTTCCATCTGAATCTCCGCGGTACTCGTGGCACCGGCACCGATGTGGATTTCTATGCCATCGGCGTTCTCAATGCAGGCGACGTGATCACGATTGCACAATCCGGTGTGGGCAGTGCGCGAGGCAGCTTGCCAGATCCGCGTTTTACCCTCTACCGCGGCTCTACTGGAACGCCGGTACTAGTGACCAGTGATGACAATGATGGGCCGGGCTCCGATGCGCTGGAGTATCGTTTTACCATTACCAACACCGATACCTATTACATCGCAGCATCGGGTACCACCAACTCCGTGGGAACATACGACCTCTCGGTGAGGCTCGAGAACACGGGGGCAGCGCCTCAAACGGGAGGCGCTTTCTTTGCGGAGGTGGAAGGAAACGATACCGCAGCCACGGCAAACGACGCCTCGGCGAGCTGGCGGAAGATCCAGTATGTTTCCAGGACGAGTGCATCGATCAGCTCGAGCAGCGACACGGATCTATACCGCTACGAATTTCAGGCAGGCGATCTCGTGACGGTGAACCTGGATTCCACGAGTTCAGTGGACCTGCGCGCCGCAATCTTTGATGCTGCCGGAACCGAGATCGCGCGTGATGACGGTACCAGTGTCGGCCCCGGGTTGGACTCGCAGATTCATGCGTTCCGGATTCCTACTTCCGGTACGTACTATGTGCGTGCGGGCAGCTCGTCGTTTGGTTCAGGCGCATATCAGGCTGAGGTGTACCTCTCCACCGCCACGCCTCCTCCGGCCCCTGTCCTGCCGGAAGACTTTTACTCCGTGACGCTGGCAGCGGGGGAGCGTGCCAGCTTTGCAATCGACACGGTCACAGGCGGAGCCGCGAAGCTGGAGCTTCAGGATGTGAATGGGACGCTACTGGCGTTGGGGATAACGGATGCCAACGGCGGCATGAGTATCCAGAACTTCACCCCAGAGGAGGCGGGCAAGTATTACCTCCGGGTGACCGGACTCTCCGGGAGCAGCTACAATCTGGTGACAGTGCGTGGAGCGGACCTGGAGATTGAGAGCAACAATACGATCGGCACTGCACAGCCGCTCGGGCCTGACGGTAAAGTGCTGGGGCGGGCCGGTCTTTCCGAGCCCAGTCGTGTTTTTGTCTATGATTCGGTTGCGAATCTCATTCGCGAGATCAACCCGCAGAGTGGCGGTGTTCTGAACAGCTTCCCATCACCGGTCGCTGAAGTTGGAAACGGAGACATCGCGCTCGCAAATACGGGCACCTCATTGCTTGTCGCCGGTGCACGTGGGGCAATCTATGAGCTGGATCTGAATACCGGGGCTGCCCTCCGTGCAATTGCAAACAACTACGATACTACCGGGCTCGCATTCCTGAACGGTACGATCTATGCGAGCGGAGGTGGCGGCTTCTCGCCGGCATCGTTCCAAGCGTTCGA
>CBINJX010000585.1:0-4296 GCA_966251085.1 uncultured Verrucomicrobiales bacterium | reverse complement strand
GTCCAAATGACTCAGAGTGTCATCGGAATGGCTCCAAGTGTCGTGGACGACACTCAGAGCCATATCGATATCGCTCCAAGTGCTGTCGTTATCACTCAAAGCGTCATCGCCGATTGTGAATAACCCTAAAAACGGCAGTACGATTTCCGAAGAGAGCACACAGGGAGTTCAGGAGGAGAGTCTTGTATTCCAGAGAATGCCGAACAGGCGTTCACCTTACGGGTGAATCCGCCAAACACCTCCAGATCCGCTATTTCGCGGCTCTCAACTCTCAACCCTCAACTCTCAACTGCTTTTTTCAGGATAACTCGCGTCAGAAGCTCCCCGTTTCTCTACCACTGTAAGGCAGCCGTTTTACTCTTCCCGGTCCTTCGCCGAAGGCCGCTCGACCGTTGGCGGCATCTGCGCAATTGCTGATTCCAAGGCACTTATATCCACGGGCTTGGTCAGGTGCGCGTAAAAACCGCACTCGTGGCTTCGCTGGATGTCTTCCTCCATGCCGTATCCGCTCAAGGCAATTCCCAGAAGGCCGTGATCGGTTCGCAGCTCCATCATCAGCTCGTGGCCGTTTCCGTCGGGGAGACCGAGATCGGAGATGACCAGTTCGAATTCCCCCGTTGCGGCGAGGGCGCGGGCGGTTGCGAGGGTTTCGGCTCCCTGCACCTCGTGACCATGCCTCGTGAGTAGCCTCAGGAGAGTTGAACGGGTGGCCTCATGATCTTCCACCAGGAGGATGCGGCGACGGGTGACTTGGGCCGGTGCGGCTGGGGCGGGAGCGAAGTCTGTGCGGACTTCGGCATCCGCCAGGGGGAGCTCGACATGGAAAGTCGCGCCGAGACCACGGCCTTCGCTTTCCGCCCAGATCCGTCCCTCATGCCGCTCCACGAGAAGTCGTGCAATGGCGAGGCCCAACCCCAGGCCGCCAAACCGGTGCGGAGTGTGAGCGTGTTTGCCCTGTCCAAAAGTTTCGAAGATTCGCGGCATTTCCTCCGGCTCGATCCCCAGGCCGCTATCAATGATCTCCACGCGGATCGAGCGCTCCGCCCCGAGTCGTGTCCGTACGGCGATCGTGCCGCCCGCCGGCGTGAATTTCACAGCGTTGAGCACGATGTTCCAGAAGACCTGCTGGAGGCGGGCCGAGTCGCCAAAGATCCGATGCTCCGGGGAAGAGAGATCGAGAGTAATTACCAGCTGTTTTGCCTCCAGTTCGCTACGCACGAGATTCAGCGCCTGATGTAGCACCGCGTGGATATCGATCGCTTCCATCTGCAACTGCAGCTTGCCGCGGGAGATCCGGGTGAGATCGAGGAGATCATCAATCAAGCGCGCCTCCAGGGCGATGTTCTTGCGGATGGCGGCAAAATCCGCACGTACCTGTGGCGGCAGGTCGGCGGACTGTTCGTGTTCGCTTGCGATCAGCAGGACCGGGTTCAGCGGCGTACGGAGTTCATGAGAAAGAGCCGCGAGGAACTCGTCCTTTGCGCGACTGGCCGCTTCGGCATTTTCCCGGGCGTTCCGCTGGTCTTCGGCGATCTGCCGGCTCTCGGTGATGTCGATGGCGGAGCCGATGAAACCGGCGAAAGTCTCGCCGCGGAAGAGCGGGACTCCCTGAGTCAGCATCCAGCGGTATTCACCGTCCCATCGGCGCAGTCGATACTCGATGCGGAACTCGCCTCGCTCCAGGAAGGCTCGCTCAAACACCGCCCAAGTTGCGGTGGCATCGTCGGGGTGCACACTTGCTGCCCATCCGTGCCCGAGTTCCTGCGCGATCGTGCGGCCCGTGAAGTCGATCCACGGGCGATTGACCCACGTGCATTGCCTGTCAGTATCGCAGGTCCAGATCATCACCGGTGTGCAGTCGGCCATCTCGCGGAAGCGGGATTCACTTTCCCGCAGTGCTGCTTCCGCCTGTTTTCGAGCGGTGATGTCCTCGATCACCGAGATGAAATAGTCAGGCTTGCCGAGATCGTCCTTCACCACCGAAACCGTGAGAGTTACCCAGATCCATTTGCCATCCTTTCGGATGTACCGCTTTTCCATGGAGAAGCTCTGCGCTTCTCCCTGTAGCAGCCGTTCGCATTTCTCCAAGTCTGGGCTGACGTCTTCCGGGTGAGTCAATTCCTTGAAAGTTTTGGTCCGCAACTCTTCCGGTGTGTAACCGGTGATCTCCGAGAGGCGGTGGTTCACCCGCAGCCACCGCATATCGAGTGAGACCTGGGAGATCCCCACCGCTGCGTTTTCAAAGATGCTCGTGAATTGGCGAAACGACTGTCGCAACTCGTGCGCCTGCCGCTCACGGGTTTCCAGCAGAAGGCGGAGAGCCGATGATAGGTCGCAGAGTTCCGTTGTTTCAGTGTGCATCAGGTGCTTCGTCGCCAGCACATCGCCATTCGCAAGCCGCCTCGCGGCCTGTGCGATCTCGCTGATCGGACGTGTCAACGCACCGGCGAGCGCCCAACCGAGTAGTCCGGCGAGCACTCCGCCGCCGATCCCGCAGTAAATCACGAGTTGCTGCAGGCGGTGTACGGCCGCGAGCGCTTCGGTGGTGGATTGCCGCACCAACACTGTCCAGCCGAGACCGGCAAAATCCCGGAACCCCACGGTTTTCTCCACGCCATAGACAAAATTTTCGGCGTCGTTCTCCGTCTGGGAGGTGATTTCTTCAGGGGTGATGCGGAGTCCTTCGCTCTCCCAGGTGTTTGGCCCCAGTTGCACGATCCCTTCACGGTCGAGCACCAGCACTTCCAGCCCTCTTCGCGCGCGGATGGGACGCAGGATTTCCTCCGTGAGACTTCGGACCCACTCCCACTTTACCCAACCGCAGATCGCTCCTGTAAGAGTGCCCTCCTCATCGTAGATTGGAGCCGCGACATCCAGGACCTGGGGCGGCTCAGTGCCCAGTGGCTGATGGGACGCCAGCAGATCCGCATCGTGCACGCTGCCGATGAACGGAGCCTGAATGCCGTTTTCAAAGATTGGCAGACCCAGCAGACTCTCCCCCTCGAGCAAACCTCCCGTGGCATACGCGACCGTACCATCGCGATCCACTACTCCCACCCAGAGAAATTCACTCTTTTCCCGAGCCGGGACGTCGAGCGCATTGCGCATTCTCTCCGGCGTGCTGTCCCTCAGGCGGAAAAGGGGGCGTTCGGCGGCGATCTGGACATCCCGCAGCCGTTCGTAAAGGCCGGCGTCGAGCTGCTGCGCCACCTGCCGCGCCAGCTCCACGAGATAACGTCGTGCCTCATATTCCACATTGCGACGCCCGAGTTCACCCACACTCATGCTGAGAACCAGCGCCAGGGCAAAGGAGAAGCACCCAAATGCGACACCGATCCGTACCCGCAGGCTGGGGCCGGTCCGGAAGAGAAAAGAGCGAGCCATACGGAGGGAAGGCTAGGGCTACGCAACTGGTCGGCGCGCAGGCTAGCGACCGCAGATTCCTCCGGCAAGGAACAGTTTATAACGGTGCTGAATGAAAAATTTCATGGGGGAAGACCGCGAATCCTGCGAAAAACGAGCGTTTTTCCACATGGGTTGTCTTCCCCATGTGTCTCGTCCGTCCCCACGACCACCTCAGCTGAATTTGCGCCCCGTATTTGAACATCCGGCAACAATTGCCGATAATGCCCGTTCGTACATGTCGACTATCAACCGCACCCCCTCCACTCCCGGACTGCAGACGAAGGTGGTTCGTGCGCTGATGCTGCTGACTGCGCTCGTAGTGGCCGCATGCAGCAACAATCCGCATCCGCCGCCGCTGAAAGAGACAAGGGCAGACGGGACACCGTGGCGGGTACGCTATGGTGCGATGAGTTCGGACGTGCGCTCGCTCGATCCGCAGGCTGGCTACGATCAGATGAGCCATATCGTGCTCGAGACGGTGTACGATACGCTGCTGCAGTATCACCCGATGAAGACGGATCCATTTGAAGTGGAGCCGGCACTTCTCGCGGCGATGCCTCAGCGGGTGACAAATCCGGATGGAACGGTGACTTACAATTGCAGGCTGCAGGAGGGAATTTTCTTTCAGGACGACCCGGCATTTCCGGCTGGAAAGGGACGCGAGTTGGTCGCGCAGGATGTCCATTTTGCCTGGCAGCGAATGTGTGATCCGAAGGTGGAGTGCCCGGTCCTCTCAACTCTCGCGGAGTTCGTGATCGGCATGGACGAGGCTCATGCGGATGCCAAGAAGAACAATGGCGTCTTCGACTATTCCAAGCCGCTGCGTGGCGTGGAGGTGGTGGACAAGTACAACTTCCGCATTCACCTCAAGAAGCCATATCCGCAGCTCAT
>CBINJX010000584.1:0-4303 GCA_966251085.1 uncultured Verrucomicrobiales bacterium | reverse complement strand
CGGGAATGCCAACATCAGCCTGAACACCGGCCGCTTCTTCATTGCCGAGGCCCAGGGAACAGTAAACTACTCCCAGGGGCTCACATTGGAAGGAGCGGTCCAGATCTCCATCGCCGGAACTGCCCGTGCTGTAAACGGCAATATCGTCGTGGCCGGGACCGCCAGTGGCGCCCCTGGATATGTTGCCTTCAGTGGGCGCGGTACGGGTACTGCACTTGGTTCTACCGTTCGACCGGCAGGGCACAGTTCAACAGGAGACGCCGGACAATATCCACTCTACATAGGTGCCGGAGGTGACGATACGCTGACGATTCAGGATGGCGGCGTTGCGGTATTTGATTCCCGCATTAGGCATGAGCAGAATAACAGCAACGGCGTCCTGCTGAATGCGGCCGCCGTGATTGAAGGAGGCGGCGAGTTGCGGTTTGCGCAGTCGCTTTCCAATGCCACCGCGCAGGCAGCAGTTGTCGCAGGCGTTCAGTTGAATAGCTCGAGTAATATCAAGACGAGCGCTTCCGTTGGTCACCACATTATCGACGGCAACATTCAGGGCGAGGGGAGCACTACCCGCGAGGCTGTCGTGAATCTGCTTCTTCCCGCAGCGAGCGGCGCGGACACCAACAGCGACGGTGTGCCGGATACATTTGGAGACTTGGGCGGTGTTGTCTTCCGCAACAGCAGTAACCTCGTTGTAAATGGAACCGGCTTCGGGGGATTACGAATCAATGCGAATCCACGCCCTAACAATCTCTTCGACTCAAGCGGCACGGTATCCGATCCGGTCCCTAATGCAGACAAAATCAACAACCTGCTCACGCCTGCGCGGATCAATGCACTGACCGGTTCCGGCGGCTATCTTACCGTAGCTCCGACGGGTGAGACCTACATCATGCCCAACGCGGAATGGAATGCCGGAGTGAATGTCGGTCTCAAGGTGGTGAACCACAATTCGAATGGTATTGATGTCCAGTTTGATCCAGCCAAGACGAGCTGGGGACATAACTTGGTAGTGGACAGCGGTGCCGAGCTGAACACGGGCGCGAACGCTTTCACCCTGTCTGCAGGGACCCTGCACGGAACCGGCACCGTGAGTGGCGCGGGCGGTGTCACCATTGATGCGAATGCAGCCATTTCTCCCGGACTCGACGGTATCGGTACCCTGACAGTTGGTAGTATCACCCTTGGCGGAAGCTTTCTCGCGGATTTCTCAAATACCGGGACCTCCGACCTGCTCGTGGTGAATGGGAACCTGAACCTTGGTGGGACGCTGATAGTGGATCCGGCCAGTACGTTCAACAATGACACCTACACGCTCCTCACCTACAGCGGAGCATTGAGTGGTACGTTTTCGGCGGCAATAGGATTACCGCTGGGCTACTCGGTCAGCTACGACACCGCCGGTCAGGTTCGCCTCGTCTATCGTACTGTGGCGAATCTGGTGTGGGCCGGCACGCCTGCCACCGTCTGGAGTACGAGCGGCGCTGATAGCAACTGGCAGAATGGTGGTAGCGCCACCGGTTTTACCAACGGCGATGCGGTGACGTTCAACGATAGTGGGACTGAAACGACAGTAACCATAAACGGGGTCGTCGAGCCTGGCGCCCTGACGTTTAATAACGGTACCAAAACCTACACGATCAATGCGGCATCGGGCACCATTGGCGGCGGCGCCGCTCTCGTAAAGAACGGCTCGGGTACAGTGATCCTGAGCGGGGGATCACACGCCTATGTTGGTGGCACGGAGGTCAATGCAGGAACGCTGCGGATTGAGTCGGACGACGTGTTGCCCGACTCTGGTGATATAACGGTTGCTGCCGGCGCCACGTTCGACGTGAATGGTAAAAGTGACACCATCAGAAACCTGAGTGTCTCTGGTACGGTGACAACTGGCACGCTCACCACGAGTTCAGTGACCGTGGAAGATGGCGCCAATTTGCAGGCGAATCTGAAGCTCAACGGCAACGTTACGAAGCAGGGGACGGCCGGATTAACCCTGTCAGGCAATGTGGATCTGAACGACGGAGCTCGCACATTTACAGTCGCCGCTGCGGCGAGCGGGCCGGGGTTGACCCTGAGTGGTGTGGTCTCCAACGGTACACTGGTAAAGGATGGCGACGGTGAAATGCTGCTGAATACGGTTAATTCATACAGCGATGGGACCGTCGTGAATGCGGGAGTCCTCAAGGCAGGGATTGCGGGTGGAATCCCAAAGGGGGCCCTGACTGTAAATGCTGGCGCGACGGCGGATCTCAACGGTCATCACTTTGAAGTGACGTCACTCAGCGGTGACGGTACGCTGGCGATGAATGGAGGGCAGCTCACCTTGAACGTCGACGGTGCAAGCAGTTTCGGCGGTGAAATCGCAGGTACAGGTACCGCAGTCATAAAGGTGGGCAGCGGTGCGCAGACGCTATCCGGAGTGAGCACCTTCGATGGCGGTCTCACGATCAATGCCGGCCGCGTGAACCTCACCAATGGATCTGCGGCCGGGTTTGGAGATATCGAAGTGAACAGCGGGGGATCGCTCCAGCCGGGTGTCACGCTCTTCAACAACATCAATCTCAACGGTGGAACCCTTTCCTCTCAGACTGGTAATTCAATCGGCGCCGCTGAGCTGAATGTTACCGCTGATTCGACGGTTGCCACGGTAAATCAGACTACCGGTGCCAGGAGTGAACTGGTCTTCACCGGAATCCTGCGTGGCTCAGGCAATCTGCTGGTGACAGCTGGTGACGTCACCGACCAGCCCAACGCCGATCAGGGAGCCGGTTTCCGTCTGCGCGGGATCAGTCCCAGCGACTATACCGGCACGGTGACGGTGGCACAGAAGGCGAAGTTTGAGATGCAGATGGGGGATGAGTTTGGATCGAACCCCTTCGGAGAGGGGAAGATCGTGATGACCGCAGGTACGAGCACCGGCAGCTTGCAGGGTACCTATTCACAGCTCCAGCCTCGTCTGAATACCGCGGAACAAGTTTACAACCTGGGCAACGACGTGGAAATCAGCGGCACAGGATATGTAAATGCCAACATCCTTGGTGCGGATAATGTCGTCGCAAAGTTTGGTAACCTGAAGATTGGTGACGGTCAGATTCTCGGTGCAAACAAGAATGATAGTGCGGTTCGGGCGGTGGAATTTCCGATCGTCACGCTGACTGGAGGCACTGCAGAGTTTCGTGCATTTGATCCGGCGTTTGGGAACACGGCTACGGCAACACGGGGTGGCTCCAATATCCGCCTCGGTGACATCGGTGAGTCAGAAACCGGTTCCGGCGTGATCTTCCAGTCGAGTGGCAATGACACGGCCAACTGGATCAATGAGATCTTTGGCACCGCAAGTTATACAGGGCCGACAAAGGTCCTCACGGGCACGCTGCGGGTCAGCGGTTCTGTTGCGAGTAGTTCAGAAATCTCGGTCAGCGCTGGCGCCAAGCTGGATGTCACTCCACATGGCATCGCCGGGTATGCCATTCCTGCCGCTCAGACCCTCGCCGGTGGCGGTGATTGGGACGGGCGAATCGCGTTGCACGGGATCTTATCGCCCGGCACGGGGCTTACAATGGAGACCTTGGCGGGAGACGATCTTACCCTGCATGGCGATGCGCCGCTGAAGCTGCAGCTCAGCGTGATTGATAATGTTTCCGACCGGCTCTCGCTCTCTGGGGCTTTTGACAAAGGCGACGCGGGAACATTCGTGTTCGATTTCGATGGCACCGGCGCCGCCGGTTTTACTTATACCCTGGTGCAGTTCACGAGCACGACGTTCACAGCGAGCGACTTCAGCTTCACGGACCTTGCTCCGGGGCTGCTCGGCTCCTTCCAGATGACCGCGACGGAGTTGCAGTTTGTCGTGGTGCCGGAGCCGAGTGTGGCGATTTCGATCCTGGGCGGTGCCGCGACTTTGCTCGGCTGGCGCCGACGTCGCCGGGCGTGATTCGGAATTTCCCAATGATCTGCCGGTGCATGGCTCTCAACTCCTCTGAAAGTTGATGGTTGAGTGCTGAGGGTTGAGGGACAGTGCGGGCAGATTGGAGCGGGTGAGAGTGGCGGAGAGGATATGGATCACTCACTTGCGACTGCCCTCCCGCGCGGTAGGGCGGTCGCGCCGCCGACTGCCGGGAGGGCGCGTGGAGAGTGAGGCCACGTCCACCCTGGAAGAGGCACTCGCGGCGCGCGGACCCTACCGGGTGAGGTCACGCGCCCTATGGACTCCTTTCTCTACCTCCTTCACCCGCTCGCGGGTGGAGTGCTCCTCTGAAAGTGCAAAGTGGGCATCCCTCATTGCGAAAGCCTCACTGAATAC
>CBINJX010000583.1:0-4315 GCA_966251085.1 uncultured Verrucomicrobiales bacterium | reverse complement strand
CCAAGCGGCTGCTCTTTGATGCGCCCACTGCCGAGGTGATCAAAGCGGCTGACGAGTGGGTGGCCAAACTCGGAAAAGCCGGCGCCGATTACGAGCGGCTGCTGCTGGAGGTGATCGGTGTGTACGAGTCGCACGAGGCCGTGCGTCCGGAGCTGCTGGGGAAACTCCTCTCGGCAAAAGACCCGCGTGTGCGGGCTTATGGTACACGGGTGATCGGCTCATGGGCGGATCGTCTGCCAGATCCGCTGGCACTTTTGCGCGAGCGGATTCAGGACGAGCATCCGCGTGTGAAACTCGAGGCAATCGTGGCGTGCAGCTACGTGGAGAAACCGGAGACGGCGGAAGTCACGGCGCTTGGCTACGAAGGCACGCGTGACCGGTTCATCGACTACGCGCTTACACAGAGCCTCCGCGCTTCGCAACCGAGATGGCAATCGGCACTCGCAGCCGGTCAGCTGACTTTTGGTGGAAATACAAAGCTACGTGAGCAGGTGACGAAACTGGCAGGTGCGCTTCCGAAGCCGGAGCATCCGGGCAAAGCGATCTACGACGCGCTCTGCTTGAATTGCCATCAGGCCGACGGTCGTGGACTGGCTTCCGCCTATCCTCCGCTTGTGAAGAGTGAATGGGTCAGCGGAAAGAAAGACGCCCTGATCAAGATGCTGATCCACGGCCTCTCCGGGCCGATCAAAGTCGCCGGACAGGAGTACGGTCGCCAGAACCCGACCCCCATGCCGCCGAGCGGCCTCAACGACGAACAGATCGCCGCGGTTCTAACCTATATCCGCAGCAACTTCGGTCACCGCGCCGAGCCGGTGGAAGCCAGGGAAGTGGCAGCTGTGCGCGCGCAGCATGCGCAGAGGAGTGCGTTCTGGACGGTGGAAGAGTTGGAATGACGAAGGACGAATGACGAAATCCGAAAGAAGTCCGAAGATACAAGGATGAGGAGCGCTCGGGAGAGATCTGGTGTAGAGGTGGCGCGGAGCCCTTTGCCTTTGGGCGTGACTTTTCCACAATGCGAGACGCTACTCGCGACTGGATATGAAGCGCCTCCTCCCAGTGCTCGGCATCGTGGTCATTGTACCTGTAGTACTCGTATGGATCCTTGTCATGTCTGCGGAGAGGAAAGGTAAGGAAAAATGGCAGCCACTGCCCAATGGTGGTGAGATTGCCTTTCGAGGAGTGACCTACGGACTGCGACACGAGATGAGCTTCTCCGCAGTCCCTTTTAAGAAAAAACTAAAGAACGCCGCTAAAGCGCGCTCATGGCGACCACTCTTTGTAAAGCCTGACACTACGGAGTTCTCCGGGGGAAATATTCCAAGTTTGGGAGTGTGGTTTGTAGTCCGGGGCAGGGCCGGCATTTTATCACCGCAGAAGTGGGAGTTGTACCTTCCGGATGGGCAGGTTTATTACAGCTCCGGCGGGGGAGGATCTCAAATAAATGAGGAGTATCTAACGCCCTCCATCTTTTATGTGATCCCCTTCACCGCCGAGAAGATCAAGGTAGCGGGGGTGTTCGACAACAAACGTTTCGAATGGGAAATCCCGAACCCGACCTATGATCCCAACCGCCGGGCGACGGAATCCGCAGAACCACCCCCGCAGACGCGTGAAGCAGGTGGCCTTCAGATCACTCTCCGCGAGATCAAACTGGAATCAGTCACATACCCTCCCACGAACTGGCGAGCCGAGCCGGTGTTTAAAATCTTCTCCAACGGAGAGGATGTGACGAAGCGGTTCTCCATGTCGCCGCAGATCAGCGATGGCGCTCTGCTCTCGGCTCCGGCATGGAAGATCAAGACTCGGATCAGCCGGACGAACCGGTATCCGTTTACTGCGGAGGAAGTACAATGGGTCGGCACCTTCGAGAAAGCTCAGGTAAATGCGTTGGAAGCTGGGAAATACGAGTTGTTTCCAGACAATGAGATCGCGATCTCCCGTGGACTTAAATTCGCAGGACTCTTTGGACCCGGGCAGTATGATATCCATGGAGGAAAGGTGATCCGTGCCGGACCGGTGACAGACACCAATCAAAAACGAGCTGCGACCACCGATTGGCTTCACAAAGAGAATGCGATCCGGGTGAGTCTGAAAGAGCCTGCCTGTATCGTGCTCGATCGCTGGCTCGATAGTGTGGCGGTCTTTCGGAATCAACAGAATCAGCCGAGTGCTCCTCGGGAGCTATGGAGCCATGGCTCTGGAGAAGGAAGCCTCAGGATCTACCGGGCTCCCGATCAGCCAGTGCGGTTTGGAGTGGCGGATTCCAATGTGCCGTCGTTGGCTGGCCAAACGGTGGAGTTCGTGGTGCGGCCTCCTGTGATTCCCCGGACTGAACAGAAGGATCTCGCCACGAGCCGCTAAGTGCTTGGGTGTGATATTAGCGCCGGAATAACACCTTGCGATCTCGTGCCCGTTTTGGCGTGACATCGTGAAGAAAAGGGAGCTACTCGCCCTTTGATATGAAGCGCTTCCTCCCAGTGCTTGGCATTGTGGTCATGTTGCCCGTGGTGTTTGCGATTGTGATCTTTCTATCCGCAGAGAAAGATGCGGATGGAGAGCGATGGCGACCTTTGCCCAGGGGCGGCGAGGTGGCTCTCCATGGAGTGACCCATGGTTTCAAACATGTGGTGCACGCTGCGCCAGCCTCACTACTAGAGCGGTTTAAAAGAGTAGTGACTTCCGGGTCATTGCGGCCGTTCTCCGAGCCGCCTCGGAAGTCGGAGTTCACGATGGGCGGCACTCGGCCGAGCCTGGCGGTGTGGGTGGCGTTCCGGGATCGCGCCGACACGCAGATGCCGGAGAAATCCGAGCTGATCCTTCCGGATGGGCAGATCTTTTACAGCTGGTCGGGAGGAAGCAGTACATCCGGAGGGTTCATGAGCGCGCACACCACCTTTCCTGTCACACCGTACACTGCGGAAAAGCTCAAGTTTGCGACTTTGTTCGACGACGAGCGCTTCGAATGGGAAATCCCGAATCCTACCTATGATCCGAGTCGGCTGTCGGAAACGGCGGAACCGCCTCCGTTGACGCAACAGGCAGGGGATCTCCAGGTGATCTTGCACAAGATCAAGCTGGAGCCGTCCACCCATCCGCCGAGCAATTGGCGGGCACTCCCGATCATCACTGTTTCTTCCAACGGAAAGGATGTCTCGGAATGGTTTTCTATATGGCCTGAGATTAATGACGGAGGTCTTCTCTCCGCTCCGGTGTGGCGCATCACCACCCGGATCACCCGGTCAAGTCGTTACCCTTTCGCCGCCGGCGAGGTGCAGTGGATCGGGACCTTTGATAAGAAGCAGGCAGACGCGCTGGAAGCCGAGAAGTATGTGCTGTTCCCGCTGGATGATGTGGCAACGGCTCGCGGGATCAAATTCGCAGGGATCTTCGGACCCGGCCAGTACGAGATCTTGAACGGACAGCTGAATAAGGCTGGCCCACTGCCGAAACCCAAACCGGCGCAAAAGGTGTCCTTCAATTGGCAACAGAACCGGGAAGTTCTGCATGTGAACCTGGACGAGCCTGCCTGTGTGATATTCGACGCCTCCGGGCGAAATGGGGTGGAAGTTTTCCGGGATGCTGACGATCAGCCGATCACTCCCCGGCGCATGGAGAGGCATGGCTCGCAATCCGGCAGCATCAGTCTTTACCCTGTGCCCGACAAACCAATGCGGTTTGGAGTAGCGGACCGCAACGAACCATCGCTAGGCGGTCAGGATCTGGAGTTCTTGGTGCGTCCGCCTTCGCCCCCTTCACCCGCATCGAAAGATACCGCGTCGAAGCGATGAGTTTCACGCATCTGCTCCGAGCTAGGAATCTTTACGCGATGGAAGTAATCTGACCTGACTACCATGGAATCCACCCCACCGTCTGACTCTCACAAAGACCTGCCATCCGAAGAGGAATTCGAGGAATGGCTGCGTGCTCACCCGGAAAACCTCGGCTATTTCCTGGAACTCATCGGGAAGGTGGAAAAAGGCGAGTATGGCGATATGCCGCCGGAGATCCGGGAAATCACCCGGACGGTGCTGGAGAAACACAAAGCCTCGGAGCAGATTCGGACGGTGCAGGGAGAAATGCGCGAACTGATGATGGAATTGCAACGTGTGATGCAAACCAGCGTGACACCCGAGGCGATTCAAGGGCTGTCCGAACGCTGCGGTGCGGTGATCGATGCCGCATTGGATCTGCCCGAGCCGCATCGCAGTGGGATCATGCAGGAGCTGGTGCCACTCCGGGATGGGATCCGTGCGATCGGTGGCAACCTGGAGTGAGTCTGAAATAGTCGCTCGATCGAAACGAGTATCTTGCC
>CBINJX010000582.1:0-4318 GCA_966251085.1 uncultured Verrucomicrobiales bacterium | reverse complement strand
CGTCAGGCGCTTCACAATGCGCAGAGCAGCCTGCTGACGACCCGCGCCGCCTATCAGACGCGTGTGGATAGCTACAAGACGGAGCTGGGGTTGCCTCCAGATCTTCCCGTGGTGTTGAAGGATGATTTCCTCGAGCGGTTTGCGGTCTTCGATCCTGCCGCGACGGAACTTCAGCGGGAGATCAATGATCTTGCCGGTGACTTCCGCGACCGTGAGAAGATGAAGGATGTGGCGATCCTCCGCGCAAAACTCGCGAGTGTTCGGAAAATGGAGAAGGTCCTCAGCGAGCGGATCGCGATTACGCGTCGCGATGTGAAACGTTTTCGTGAAGCGATGCCGCGGCGCGAGCAGGAGATGGCGGCATTCAAGAGCCGTCCGGAAATTAAAACACTGAACATCGAGTTGAGCCGCTTTGATTCCGCGAGCCTCCAGGCGAAGTTGGTCCAGATCGAGGAACATGTGACGACTCTGGAGAAGGGGATCGGCGCGACCTTCGAACAGGTGAAGGTGATCGAAAAGGAACTCGCGACTGTCGATATCGAGACTGCTCGATCCCGTGCGAGCGAAGCGGTGGCGTCGCTTTCAGGCCTGTTTCTCGAGCTTTCACTGGATCAGGCCGCCAGCCGGCTGGAGACGCTTACACTTCCGGAGGTCAGTCTCCCGGAGAAGTATGCGCTCGCTGTGGCCAAGGCGAACCGCCTCGACTGGATGAACGCACGCGCAGAATTGGTAGATTCCTGGCGCAAAATTGATTACGCAGCCAACCCGCTCATGAGCGGCCTCGACCTGGTGCTGGATGGCGGTATGGGAACGACTCAGAATCAGTCGCTGCGCTTCGACGGACGCACCGGGCAGCTTCGTGGAGGGCTCCGGATCGATACCCCTCTCGACCGCCTGCATGAGCGCAACGAGTATCGCGAAACGCAGATCGCGTATCAGCGTGCGCGTCGCGACTACATGCTTTTCGAGGATCGCGTGTCGCAGAGTCTTCGGAACACCCTCCGGATTTCCGAGTTGAGCCGGATGAATTTTGAACTCCGTCGCGCGGCGCTGCAGGTAGCGCTCGCACAGGTCGATCTCGCGCGTCTCCGACTGGAAGAACCGCCGCGTCCCGGGCAGGCCGCACAGATCGGTGCCACCACCGCCCGCGATCTTGTCAGCGCGCTCAGCGATCTGCTGGAGGCGGAGAATGAATTCCTCGGACTCTGGGTCGGACATCATGTCCTCCGGATGGTCCTCGACTTTGAACTCGGCACGATGGCGCTCGATGCCGAGGGGAACTGGATTGAGCCCGGTTCCTTCACCGCCAACTCCCTCGAGAAACGAGTTGGCACGCGCGTCGCTTCTGCAGACGTCGCCGGTCCAAAGGTGGCCGCGAGCGCATCTGCTCCTTCCACATCTGTGCAATGAAGATTCAAATTCCACAATTCGTCCTCCGCCGCCGCTGGGTTACTGTCAGCTGCGCCGTGATCCTCTGCGGGGGTGTCAGCGTCGCAATCGGCAGCAGGTCGGGGCAACAGTCGAGCGGCATCGTGACGCCGCAAGGCTCCCTTACGGCATCCGTTACTGCGGGGCCGTTTCTCCGGGAGGTGCTGGAGCGTGGCGAGGTGCAGAGTTCGAGTAACGTCGAAGTCCGCTGCCAGGTTCCTTCACGGGGATCAGCCGGAGTGGCAATTCTTCAGATTGTGCCGGAGGGAACGTATGTGAAGGAAGGGGACTTCCTTGCGCGCCTGGATGACTCGGCTTTACAGACCGATCTTCTTCAGCAGCAGATCGCCTGCAACACGAGTGGCTCACTGGTCGTGGACGCTACTGCGGATCTGGAGGCGGCGAGGTTGGCGCTCGACGAATACGAGTCGGGTCCCTTCCGCCAGGAGGAGCAGACTCTGGAAAGCGAAGAGTTTGTGTCGAAGGAAAATGTCCGACGAGCGGAGGAGTATGTGCGCTACAGTGAAAAACTGGTGGCGCGTGGTTATGCGACGGAGGTGCAGCTGGAGGCGGATCGCTTTGCTGTGGAGAAGGCGCGGAAAGAACTCGAGGTGGTCCGCACAAAACTCGAGGTGTTGCGCCGGATCACCAAGAAGAAGACCCTCACTCAGCTCAAGGCGGCGGTGGTCACGGCGGAAGCACGACTGCGGTCACGCGAAGCAACAGCGCAACTCGATCAGCAGCGGCTCGCGAACATCCAGGAACATATTGAAAATTGCGTCGTCAAGGCGCCGACCAGCGGACAGGTGGTGTACGCCAATGACGCAAAGAATTCGACGGGCGAGCCGCTCATTGCGGAAGGAAAACCGGTGCGCGAGCGGCAGATCATTTTCCGTCTGCCTGATCCGAAGCGCATGCAGGTGCTGACCCGGGTGAACGAGGCACGCATCGATCTCGTGCGTAAGGGGATGAAGGCGCGAATCGCGGTGGATGCGTTTCCGGGGACGCCGCTTTATGGGATCGTGCAGTCTGTCAGTGAATACCCGCTTCCGGGCACGGTTCCTTATAGCACGATCAAGGAGTATGCGGCGGAGGTCGAAATTCTGCAGCCACCGCGGGATCTCCGAACGGGAATGACCGCGAAGGTATCGATCGAAGCAACAACCCTCGATCAGGCGCTGCAGGTGCCGCTACAGGCCGTCATCGAGCGTGAATCCCGATTCTTCTGTTTCCTTCCGTCCGGGAAGGGAGAGGTGGAGGCGCGCGAGGTGGAACTGGGACCAGCAAACGACGCAATGGTCGTGATCAAGAATGGCCTGGCGCCTGATGAACAAGTCTTCCTCGCGCCGCAGAACTACGAAAAGCAGGTGACACTTCCCGCCGCGAACCCATCGCGTGGACAGCAGGTGGCGAGTATCAAAGTGCCGCACGAAAGGAAGCCCGGCGGGTAGGGCAGTAGCGCCGCCGGCCGCAGGGTTGGCGCGTAGCGAGATATCCAGGTCCACCGTGAGGCTCTCGCGGTGCGAGGACGCTGCCACGGTGAGCCTCGGCTTCATACGTCATCAAATACCCGCACATACTTTGTGACTATCCCAATTGGCGCTACGGCCTCTTAATCCTAGCCTCAATCGTAATCTCCTTCGCTTCAGAGGATTGAGATCAACGAGTAGGCTTACGATTGCGAGAAGCTCGCCCTATTGGAATAGGCTTTTTTAGCTTAAATATGTCCCAAGACCCTCACGAGGAGCGGATCGCGCTGCGGCTGGAGAATCTGCAAAAGGAATACCCACTCGGGGACGAGTCTGTACTCGTGCTCAAGGGAATCGATCTGGTGGTGCCGGAAGGTGACTACGTGGCGATCATGGGGCCGTCCGGTTCGGGGAAAAGCACGCTGCTGAACATTCTCGGATGCCTCGATCGTCCCACCGGCGGACAGTTCTTCCTGGGGGGCGAGGATGTGGCGCAACTCGATGACGAAGATCTCGCGCGCATTCGTGCCTCGCATCTCGGGTTTGTCTTCCAGTCGTACAATCTCGTTCCCCAGCTGACCGTCATCGAGAACATCGAGGTGCCGCTGCATTACCAAGGGCAGATCACCCCGGAGAACCGCTCGAGGTGCCGGGAACTGGCGGAACTGGTGGGGCTCGGGCATCGGCTGGATCATCGTCCTCCCCAGCTCTCCGGCGGTCAGCAGCAGCGTGCGGGCATCGCACGCAGTCTGGTGAACGATCCGCGCTATATCCTGGCCGATGAACCCACCGGAAATCTCGACTCCCAGACAACTCAGGAGATCCTGACTCTGCTCGATCAGCTCAACGCCGAGGGAAAGACCATCGTGCTGGTTACGCACGAGGACGAGGTGGCGCAGCATGCCCGGAGAGTGGTTCGGCTGCGCGATGGGCTGATTCAGTCCGATGAACGGCGGCTTCCGCCGGCGGTACCCAAAGACGCACCGAAGAAAGAATGCCGCGCTGCGCTAGAACCAGCTGTAGGACCCGCTGCGGTAATGCTCCTCATCTGGCGCACATTGCAGTCCGGCATAAAGAGCCTGCGCATGCACCCGATGCGTTCGCTGCTTACGATGCTCGGGATTTTCATCGGCGTGGCCAGCGTGATCTGGTTGCTGGCGATTGGGGAGGGGATCAGCGCGAAGGCTCAGGAGCAGATCGCGCAGCTCGGCGCGAACAATCTCATCCTTTCTACACAACGTCCGCCGCCACAGGGCGCCGGCAACACGCGAATTGTCCGCTTCGGGGTGACCGAGCAGGATTACCAGACGCTCCGGGACACGATGTCGGAATTGAATGACGTCGTGGCCGTTCGCGAGTTGGATCGGAGAGAATTCAGCTACGGTCCCCGGCACTCGGTGGGACGATTGGTCGGGACGATG
>CBINJX010000581.1:0-4323 GCA_966251085.1 uncultured Verrucomicrobiales bacterium | reverse complement strand
GGGGGTAATACTTATAATGTTTCTTGTAGTGCTTGTGATAGCCGTGCCTGTGCTTCGATTTGGCTTCTGCTGTTGCAGGCTGCGCAATGAAGGCGGTTGCTGCCAAGGTGGTTACAAGAAGAGTCTTTAGAGTCGGGATGTGCATAACGTCTTTAGGAAGGTTCGACGTTCCTGGGCGCAAAGGATTCAATCGCGACAGCAATCTAAGGGATTGCCTGAGGGCTCCATCAGGTTGCCTTTCGCCTTGAGAACACCTCACGTGCCGTGCCGCAGCATGCCGCGGTAGATCCCAGGCGTGGAATTTTCGATCGGAACCGCCCCTGTTATCTTCTGGAAGAACTCCACGGGACCCACGCCGCCAATGATGGCGTACGCATATCCTTCATCCCGCATTGCCTGAAGTCCTCTGAGCAGGAGTGCGGCTCCCAAACCTGTAGAGCGGTAACTTTTTCCGACTCCCAATGGTCCCAGGAAATTCCGGCAGGTCGCCTCGTAAGCACAGAATCCGCAAACCTTCTGGTCTTTTACCGCCAGAAAGCACGCGAGGGGTTGCCGAGTGAACGCCACCTCGCACTCGCTCGCCCATGCCTCACTGAATTCACTCTTTACCCAGTGAACAACGAGCGATTTCTCCGGGGCTAAAGCCCGGCGGATTTCGAAACCACCGGTCACAGCCCGTTCGAGGAACGGCGCCAGAGGAGGGAGATCGTAGAGGCGAACCAGGAGGTCGGACACGCGAGCAGGATAGTCATTCCTTGGCCGTTACCAAGATGTCGAAAGCGTATTCCATTCGTGTGCCGGAAGGGCGTGCGCGATTCCGGCCCACAGGACCGAGCGGCTCGTCTTCCCCCCAGTAGAGGTCGATCTGAAGCGGATGCACCCCGCCGCCCGTGTCGCTGACTTCCCATTCGCCATCACCGAGCACCTCTCGAACTTCGGGGGAATCGATGATGAGATTCATCTTTTGACGAAGGTAGGGATTTTTTGTGGAGACGGCCGCGGATTTGCGAGGGATCAGCACATTGCCACGACTGCCAAGCGGCGCTTTGGCAAAGGCGTAGCGTCCGTTTCCGGCGTAGCGCATGTAGCTCTTTCCTTCGACGGGTTCGACCATTCGCCCAAACCCTTCCAGCTTCACTGCGGCCAGGAAGGACTTTGGATACATGCGTCCGCGTAGGCCCGGTGCAGTGGTGGGAGTCGCATCAAATCCGCGCTCTGCCGTGAAGCCGCTCTCCTTCGGCGTGTAGTATAGCGAGCAATAGAAGGTCTGGTAGCGTTTGCCTTCCGGTGTGCGCTCGGGCGACGTCGTGGCCATGATGCGTTTAAGTTCTGCGACCTTCGCATCCCGGAACGCACGCAGTTCGTCATCGGTCATCTTGTCAGTGATGAACTCCGGCTCCGCTGCGGCGATCCTTACTAGAAATAGCAGAGCAAGGAGGAGCGAGTGAAACAGGGCGCGGCTATTCCGGAAACAGATCCTCGACCGGTCCGCCGATGAGAATCTCGATAGGGAGACGTTCGTGCTCGTATTCATACGGAGGCGCTTTCCACTCGAAATTCGCCCTGTAGCGCGTCCGCACGTGCCTCAGGATCTCAATCGCTGTGCGAAAGGGAAGGAAGGCCTCGCGGTCGAGCACATGGATCTGCGCTCCGCCACAGAGCTGCCCCGCGTATTTGTGGAAGGTCGGCTGGAAGTAGCTTTCCCGGAAGAACACGCCCGGGAGCGCGAGTCCATTGAGCGTTTGCGCGAGATCTGCGGCATCGATCCACGGCGCGCCGAAGAGTTCAAAAGGACGCGTGGTGCCGCGGCCTTCAGAGACATTCGTAGCTTCAAACAAGCACATGCCCGGATAGACTGTCGCGGTATCGAGTGTCGGCATGTTCGGCGAAGGCATCACCCACGGCAGCCCGGTTTCATCAAACCACATCTGCCGTTCCCAGCCTTCCATCGGCAGAACGCGGAGATCGCAATTCAGAAAGGTGTCCCGCCGGAACTGTTTCGCCAACTCTCCGATTGTCTTTCCATGTCGCACCGGGAGCGGATGCAGGCCGACAAAGGAGCGGTATGCCGGATTGAGCATCGGGCCTTCCACGGCAATCCCGTTGATCGGATTTGGGCGGTCCAGCACCAGCACCGGAATGCCCCTTCGCTCGCAGGCCCTCATGCAGAGGTAGAGCGTCCAAATGAAGGTGTAATAGCGCGCGCCGATATCCTGCATATCAACCAGCAGGGCATCGAGTCCCTCGAGCATCTCATCCGTCGGCTCCCGGTGCTCGCCGTACAAGCTGTGGACCGGGATGCCGAGACGCGGATGCATGTACCCGCGCCATTCGATCATGTTGTCCTGCGTCTGCCCGAGATACCCATGCTGCGGACCGAAGAACGCTCGCAATTGAAATAGGTCACCGCTGTGCCGCTCCAATACCCGTGACGAATGTTCAAGGGTGGAGGAGACGGATGCCGGATGCAGCACCGCACCGATGCGAGCACCGCGCAGATCACGCGGCCAGAGATCGTGAAGATGATCGATGGGGAGGCGAACAGGCATTCGACTCCGTGCATCGGGGGAGTGGGGGCTCTCTGCGTGTATGGGGTATTCTTCTTGATCGTAATCGTAATCTTACTCTCCTTCGCAGCGTTGGCTTCCGGGGATAACGATTACGATTACGAGTAAGATTAAGAAGAACCGCTCCTTTTCGGATATAGCCCAAAAAAAGAAGAGCCGGGCCCTCAGAACCCGGCTCAACTCTCCGAACTGAAATTTGTCAGCTGTTTACTCGCCGGCCAGCCCGAATGCCTCGTGGGCGAGCTTTGCCGCTTCAGCGAGACGGGCTTCGTCGATGATCACCGCTGTCTTGATCTCACTGGTGGAGATCATCTGGATATTGATCCCGCCGTTGCTGAGCGCCTCGAAAAGCTTTGCTGCGACGCCGGAGTGGGAGCGCATGCCGATGCCGACCACCGAGAGCTTGGCGATTCCCTCCTGCGCGAGCAACGCCTTCGCGCCAATCTCTTTTACCAGCGGTTCGAGGGTGGCTTGGGCTTTTGGCAATTCGTCCTTCCCGAGAGTGAAGGAGATGTCGGTCGTGCCTTCCAGGCTCACGTTCTGCACGATGACGTCGATAATGATATTCGAGTCGGCCAGGGCGTTGAAAATGCGCGCCGCTGTGCCGGGACGGTCGGGAACGCATGTGACGGTCACCTTGGCCTGGTTTTTCTCGAGGCTGATGCCGCGCACGACGACGGATTCCATGTTCATGGTTTCTTCCTTAACGATGGTGCCGGGGTTGGTGTTGAAGGAGCTGCGAACTTCGAAAATGACGCCAAACTTTTTGGCAAACTCGACCGAGCGCGACTGCATGACTTTGGAACCGCTCGATGCCATCTCGAGCATCTCGTCATACGAGATCTCCTCGATCTTGCGGGCATTGGGGACAATGCGCGGGTCGCATGTATAAACGCCGTCTACGTCGGTGTAGATCTGGCAGATGTCCGCCTTGATCGCGGACGCGATCGCGATCGCAGTCAGGTCCGAACCGCCACGGCCGAGAGTCGTGATGCGGCCATCGGTCGTTTCACCCTGAAAACCAGCGACGATCACGATGCAGCCATCATCCAGGTGCTTGTGGACCTGCTGAGGAGTGATGTTCGCGATCTTGGCCCGCGTGTGGACGCCATCCGTCACGATGCCTGCCTGCGCGCCAGTGAGAGAGACGGCTTTCTTCCCGAGCGCGTTGATCGCCATGGCCGTCAGCGCGATGGTCGTCTGCTCGCCTGTTGCCAGGAGCACATCCATCTCGCGCTCGGTGGGATGGGATGAAACGTCCTTGGCAAGCTTGATCAGTCCATCGGTCACGCCGCTCATCGCGGAAACGACGACGACAACTTTGTTGCCGGCTTCCTGCGTGGCGATGATGCGCCGGGCGACGTTGAGGATGCGTTCGGGGTTGCCGACGCTGGTGCCTCCGTATTTTTGGACGATAAGAGCCATTTTTGCGGGGCGCGCAGAATGGAGGCGCCCCGGTGGGTTGTCAATGACCCGCCACACTTTCGGCTCGCGCAAATGCAAGGAAAGTGCTCAGACGTCGCCCTGCGGGGTAGTAAGGAGATGATGAAGTTCCTGTTCGACCTCCCGTTGTGCCGTGATTTCGCGCACGATCATTCCAACGCCGAGGAATTCATCGCCAAAAACGACAGGGTGATAACTGGCGAGCCATTGGCGTGTCTCACCTGGATGCGCCGGTGTTTCCCCTTCGATCCTGCAGTCAAGTACCGGTTGCTGCGTTTTCATGACCCTGTCGTAAACGGGGCGCAGCTGATCC
>CBINJX010000580.1:0-4326 GCA_966251085.1 uncultured Verrucomicrobiales bacterium | reverse complement strand
GAGGGTTTTTGGCTCATCGATGAGGGGTGCACGGTTCAGATGAGGGTTTTTGCCTCATGGATGAAGGTTTTCGGTTCATGCATGAGGGTTTGAGCCTCGTGGATGAGGGTTTTTGGTTCGTGCATGAGGGTCATCCGGTTCAGATGAGCCTTTTTTGCTCATCGATGAGGAAAAAAACCTTATCGATGACCCAAAAACCCTCATCTCAGCCATTTTGCCCCTCCTGCAGGACATCTGAACCCGCCTGGATGATGTAAAAACCCTCGTGCGGGCCATTCCAAACCGTATGCAAAATCTCCGGAACTCCCTGCGTTGTGTTCCATTCCGAGGGAGAGACAGGTGAAATCGCGTGCCTCAGAGTGGAGCATGCGTCCCGCGTGCTCAGAGGGCGCTCCGCAGCTCACCCGCTCCCAAACACCTGCACCGTGCCCAAACCCGCCAGGGTAGAAGCCTCCCTTTTTTCTGGTACACGGCCCTACCGCTGCCGCGCATCCGAACCGGAGAAGGTAAGAGGAAGAACCCTCTGATCTTCACATCCACCCCGGGCACGTTGGAAGCGTACCCCACTCTGCCGCCTCCAGTTCACCGACTCCTGAACATCCTGAACCTCGCCCGCCCATTCTATCAAATGAACTCCCCCATGGAGCGCGAACTCCTCCCATTCGAGCCAACCGGGCACACGGACTTCACATTTGTTATCGTCTTTGAGTGGAAGCTTATTTTTTATGCCGCTGCTTTCTGTGCGCTTCTTGCAGGATTTGTGTGGTGGCAGCGTACCCGCCGGAAAGTGTAGCGGTAAGATTGCCATCTCGTGTACGTTGCGGATGGCGTTATGAACTTCTCGGAAAAACAAAGGCAGCATTCCCCGAGTGACTCGAAGTTCGTTCATCCGAGCTGCCGGCTGCCTTCTGGAGATACACCGATCCCTGCAGCTCTTTTCTTTGCGGCAATCCTGATCGGGCTGGCGGTCCTGGCGTTTTCCTGGGGTTCCGACAATCCGGAGTCGTCGATTCTGCTATGGGGAGCTGGTGGTTTTAGTGGCTGTTTGGGGGCGGTGTTGCTTTGGCGAAACCGTTCCGTGCTGGCTGAGTTTTCCCGATCCCGTAGAGCTGATGACCCAGCGAGTCTTTATGATCGTTGGGACCTGTGATCGGCAACCAGTGGTGGAGCGTGTGGGTGAAAGAATGGGGGATAAAGTAGAATCGAAGGCGCGCCACAACGTAGAGCCTCACCTGTCCCTGTGCCGACTTCCTGAGTTCACCTCACTGCCGTATTGCCTCTCGGGGATCTCACAATACCTCACGATTTCTACCGTCCATACGGCACCGGATCTGCGGATCTATCGACATTGCACACTCATCCTGACCCTTGCTTTCAGCCACTTCCGGTAAATTCCGCCACTTGCTTCTCTGTCAATCTTAGCGTTCATCCGTGCTGCACTTCACCGTACGATCGAGTAAATCCGTAAACTCATAGTGGCCAAAAGCACATCCAGACGCAAAATCCGCCCGCGACAAAGCCGGCAGCAACCGCCCCGGCGGCGTCGCTGGCTTCTCTGGTTTGTACTGCTTCCACTGGGGGTGCTCGCAGTCGTGTGTGTGGCTTACGGTCTCTGGGCTTCCACCTTCAATATGGAGGCGATCAAAGAGATGCCGTCGCGCTCCACCGTGTACGACATGGATGGAAAGGTGTATTCACGACTGCAGGGGGAAAACCGGATCGTAGTGCCTCTCAAGAAAGTGTCGCACCATTTCGTGGATGCGTTGCTGGCCCGGGAAGATACACGTTTTTACAGCCACCGAGGGGTCGATCCTATCGGTATCGGCCGCGCGATCATGCGCAATCTCTCCTCTGGCTCCGCGGAGCAGGGGGCGAGCACGCTTACCCAGCAATTGGCCAGGAACAGTTTTCCCGAGCGAATCGGCCGGAAAAAGAGTGTCCACCGCAAGATGCTCGAGGCGTTTGTCGCAAACCGGATCGAACAGCATTATACAAAAGACGAGATCCTGGAGCATTATATGAACCGGATCTATTTCGGAGCCGGCGTGTACGGGATCGAGGCGGCAAGTCTCGCGTACTTTGGTAAGAGTGCCGAAAATCTTTCGCTGGGGGAATCGGCAATGATTGCCGGTATTATCCGTGCCCCGAGCTATTCGTCCCCGTTTCAGCATCTCGATCGTGCCACGCGTGCCCGTGACGCCGTACTCAACCGTATGGTCGCGATTGGAAAGATCAGCGAGGCCGAGGCGGATGCGGCGAAGGAGAAGAAACTTGCCATCCAGAAGAAGCGTCCGCCGCAGGCTCAGGTAAACTATGCCATGGATGCCGTGGAGCGGGATCTCAATATCCTGCTGACCGATGAGCAGCGTGCGGAAGGCGGACTGAAGATCTATACCACGATTGATCCTGCTCTTCAGCAGACTGCGGAAACGGCAATCGACAAACACCTCAAGAAAGTGGAGTCGAGGTCCGGCTACAAACATCCTAAGAAGTCCGAGTTCAGCCAGAAGGAGCGCGACGAGGAAGCGCCTACTCCCTATCTGCAGGGGGCTGTGGTAGTCGATAACAAGACAGGAGCGATCCGCGCCCTGGTCGGGGGGCGTGATTATTCCGAAAGCAAATTCAACCGTGCGGTGATGTCCGAGCGGCAGGTCGGTTCCACGTTCAAGCCGTTCGTTTATGTCGCTGCATTTGAGAGAGGGCTGCTGCCGGGGGCGAGTATCAACGACAACCCGATCGCACGGGGTGAGATCCGCACTGCTTCGAATTGGACTCCGGGTAACTCAGATGGCACCTACAAGGGGACTCTTCGTGCCGAGGAAGGATTGATCCAGTCGCGCAATACCATGAGCGTGAGGGTGGGGGAGATCGCCGGACTCGATTCCGTCCTTCGGATTGCCCAGTCGGTGGGAATTGATAGTGTCCCCAAGAAACCGTCCATCTACCTGGGATCATTCGAGGGGTCTCTGGCGGAAGTGACCACTGCCTACAGTGTGTTCCCGAATAACGGTACACGGCGGCAGAGTTATATCATCGAGCGGATCGACGATGCCTCCGGTGAAGTCATCTACCGTGCTGCGCATGTCCGTGCGCAAGCGATCGATCCGGGAGTCTGCTGGCTGACGACCAGCACTCTTGCGAAAGTCTTTGAGAAAGGGACCGCCTCCACTGCCCGCTCCCTGGGATGGACGCGGCCGTCCGCCGGAAAGACGGGGACCACCAACGACTACAAGGATGCGTGGTTTGTCGGGTATACCTCCGCTTTGACCTGCGGTGTCTGGGTGGGGTTGGATACACCGGAAACGATCGTCGCCCGAGGGTACGGTTCGTCACTGGCGCTGCCGATCTGGGTGGATGTCATGGATTCTGCTTCCCCCAAGCGCTACCCGGCGGAGCAGTTCAAGCCTCCGGTTCCCCTCCGTCGAGTCGCGGTTTGTGCGGCATCGAACCAGATGGCGACCGGAGGGTGTACCCGTGCGGGTACCGACTACAAGGCGGACCTTCCCGCATCATGTATCCCTCACGAAGCGTGCGAGATACACCGGGGTGGAGTGCTCGTGGAAAGCGATTCGCCACCGGAGCGCTCTCGCCGTTCTGGATCGGGTTCGCGGGATCTCTTCCGCTCATTTCGAAAATTTTTCGGCGGCCAGTAACACTCCGGCGGTCTGGGGATATACTGTCCAAGAAATCCCGCCGAAAAAAGTTTCCGAAATGTAACAAGCGGGATTGCAAGCATGCTCGCGAATTCTGAAAAATAGCGGGCGGCTCCCTCTCCAGAGGATACGACAGCTTAAACCCCTTGAACAATCCCTTCAGCAGTGACCTATCGGCTCGACCGCTTTGAGATGAAGTTTGTAATCACGCGTGCCCAGCGTGATGCCTTGATGCCACACTTGCTGCCCCGGTTGCGGGCAGATGAAAATGCGGGCGAGGGCGCTTTCTACCCGATTGTCAGTCTTTATTATGACAATGAGGAACGCGACTGCTATTGGGAGAAGATTCGTAGCTTTGGGAGTCGCCGTAAGCTGCGTGTCCGTGTCTATGGCAGTTTGGATGGCGCTCTGCCTCCCACCTGCTTTGTGGAGGTGAAGCACAAGTGTGATGGCCGTGGAGTGAAGCGGCGTGTGCGGATTCCCTTGGATCTCGCGCTTGCAGCTGCAAATGGCGAAAAAATCGACTGTCAGTTGTCGCCGCCGGATCAGCGTACAATTGAGGAAGTGCATCATCTGGTTCATCGCCGCGGTTTCCGACCCTGCTGCTGCATGCGCTACGACCGCCAGGCCTTTGCGGATAAAGATCCAGAGTCCGACCTGAGGATTACTTTTG
>CBINJX010000579.1:0-4329 GCA_966251085.1 uncultured Verrucomicrobiales bacterium | reverse complement strand
ATCCCACCGAGGACGAATAGAAAGAGGAACCCCAGGACATAGAGCAATGGCGTACGGAAGGCCGGCTTTGTGCCCCACAGTGTTGCGATCCATGCAAAAACCTGAGTTCCACTTGCCACTGCAATCATCAGGCTGGCTGCAGTGAAGAAACTCGAGGCGAGTTCCGGCAGCCAGGTGGTGAACATATGGTGCACCCAGAGGCCGAAGCTGACGAATGCCGTGGCGACAATCGCAACCGCTATGAGCACATATGCTACGATCGCACGCCGGGCGAATGCCGTGACGATCATGGAGACAACACCCGTCGCGGGAATAAACATGATGTACACCTCGGGATGTCCGAAGAACCAGAAGAGGTGCTGCCAGAGGAGGGAATTACCTCCGTGCTTCGGGTCGAAAAACCGTGTCCCGACTGCGCGATCGAGTTCCAGCAGGATCGTTCCCATCAGGAGCGTTGTGAATGCGAAGAGCATCATCACCCCACTCACGAGCATGGCCCAGGCAAAAAGCGGCATGCGATTGATCGCCATTCCCGGGGCGCGAAGCTTCAGAATACTCACTACGATTTCAGCTCCAGCGGTAATACCCGCAATTTCGACCATACTCAGGCCAAGCAGCCAGAAGTCTACGCCGAGTCCGCTATAGCGGGCTCCCGATAGTGGAGTATAGGCAAACCAACCTGCATCGGGCACTGTTCCAACGAGAAAACTCGAATAGAAGATGATGCCTCCGAAGAGGTACATCCAGTAGCTGAAAGCTGTCAGACGCGGAAAAGCGACATCGCGCGATCCGATCATCATCGGGAGGATGTACAATGCGAGCCCCTCCAGAAATGGCACCGCGAACAGGTACATCATGGTCGAGCCGTGCATCGTGAAGATCTGGTTGTACACGTGCGGGCCGAGAAAGGTGTTTTCGGCGACCGTAAGCTGGAGCCGGATGAGCAACGCCAGGACGCCCCCTACGACAAAGAACGCGAATGCCGTTAGCATGTAGCGCTTCCCGAGCGGCTGATTGTTTACAGCGCTGAACCAGCCTCCAAATCCGGACGGACTTTCCCAGGTTTTCTCAAATTGGCTCTTGGGTGCCTGCGTGCCCATGGTTCAATGGAGGCTCTCCAAATAATCGAGCAGTGCATGAAGCTGCTCAGGCTCCAGGTAAGTCGGGGGCATCAGGTTTCCCGGCTTGATCGCTTGCGGATTCACAATCCATCCCCCCAGATTACCGCGGGTGTTAGGAATGGTTCCCGCACCGAGGGTCAGACGACTTGCGAGATGCGTGAGATCCGGACCGATTCGCGCCTCGGCCGCTGTGCCGCGGATGGCGTGGCACGTATTGCAGCCGGCGTCGAAAAAGACCTGTCGTCCCTTAGCGAATTGTGGCGTATCCGATTGCTCGGCCGCACTTCGTCTCTGTGCAACCCATGCCTGAAATTCTTCACGAGGCATCGCCACCAACCTGAACGCCATCAGGGCGTGCTGGACGCCGCAAAACTCGGCGCACTGTCCGTAGAATACTCCCGAGCGCGAGGCCCGCACATTCAGCCTGTTCCAATGCTCCGGCAGCAAATCCATCTTTCCGTGCAGGTTTGGCACCCAGAAGCTGTGAATCACGTCTCCCGTTCGAATGCGGAGCCGCACGGGTTCACCAACCGGAATGTGGATCTCGTTCGCAGTGCGGATACCGAAGTCGGGATAGTGAACGTCCCACCACCATCGATAACCGACCACATCGATGACGACGGTCGGCTCCGGCGGGCGCAAGGCGACCGACGTTCTCAAGGAAGCCAGCAGAAGGAACAGAAGAATGAGGGATGGAAGGATGACTCCGCTTAGAACCACAAACCGGGTTCCCCCCAAAGGCGGCCCTGCATCGTCCTCCTGCCGTTTCCTAAAGATTGCGAACGCCAGGAGTAGCATCGTCGCAAGAAAGACGACTCCACAGGTCCCAAAAAGGATCCACCAGAGCAGATTGATCGCTTCCGCATTGGGGCCCGCTGGATGGAGCGCCGATTGCACATGGTCGCGGACACACCCGCCGAGCATGATCCCGGCAAGTGCGAATCCTCCCGGCAGTAGTTGGTGACGAGAACTCACGGGACAGGCAGCCTGCGTGGAAAGGTTTGAGCGCCATGGACAAAGTCCAGCAGGTGATCCAACTCCTGCTCGGTCAGACGTCCCTTGTATGGCGGCATGGCAACACCCGGCGGAGGCTGCAGGATAAAATCCCGCATTTCCCGCCGGGAAATGCGATCGCGAATCCGGGCAAAATCGACGGCTACCTTTCTCCCTTTTCCGGCTACCGGATGACAGCTGTTGCAGCCGTACTGGACGAATAACCGTCGCCCCTGTTCAGCTGACTCGGAGAGCACCATTCCGGCCGGAACCGGTGGAAGCGTCTCTAAGGGCCATCCGGTCCAATGCGATCGTCTGCGCAATTCGCTCAGAACGAGGATCGCAACCACGCAGAACACAACACTGCCAACTGCGACCGGCCGTTTCCGCATTCCTCGGAAGGGACTCCGATCAAAAAACGGCAGCAGGGCGAGAAGCAGGAAAACAACGATCGGAAAGAGGACGTAAAAATACGGTGCGAGCCATGAAGGCAGCAGCGCCGCAAGCCCGCTGTACCACCACCACCACCACTCTTCTGCAGGCTTTGAAGTCTCGACGAGATTGGCCTCCGGATACAACTCCGCCGGCCCGACTAATATCGCGAGTCCAATCACCACGAGGAACACCACCATCGCCATCGACCCGGATTTCACGACGGTCTCGGGGTAGAATGTCTCTCCTTCTTTCTCAGAATCCGCCTGCGCGTGATAAAGCTCCTTCTGCTCGGCAGCGCTGTGGACCGGACGTTCCCGCTCACGCCGGGAGGTAATCCCGTGTAGAATAATGAGATAGAGGTGGAAGCCGACCAATGCGAAAATTGCCAGCGGGACAAAGATCACGTGCACCGCATAGAGCCGTGTCAGAGTGCGGGCAGTCGGGTCCTCTCCGCCTTGAATGAGGATTGCAAGATCATCACCGATCAGCGGAAACCGTTGCACCATGTGCATTGGAACCTTCAGGGCATGAATCGCCCGCTCATCCCAGCGCAGGACATAACCGGTGAATGACATCACGAGCACCGCAAAGAAGAGGAGCACTCCGATCAGCCAGGTTCCCTCGCGCGGTGACTTGTATCCCCCAACCAGAATCTCCCGGAACAGGTGAAAAAACAGCATTACCGTCATCAATCCCGCCGCCCAGTAGTGCACCGCGCGGATGAACCAACCCAGGATCTGCACCTCGGTGATGTACTTGATGCTCTCGTACGCGGCATCCGGGTGCGGCGAATACGTGAGTGTCATCATCATGCCCGTGACGACGAGCACTGCAAGCAAGAGCGTCAACGTGGCGCCATCTCCATAATACCACGGCGCCTTGGCCACTCGGCGATCGAGCGTATTTTTGTGAATCGGGTCCAGTCCAAACCGGTCCACGATCCAATCGCGCATTCGGCCGATCATGTCACCGGTGGGAGAGAATTGAGATCGATCAGGACAATTCCATCCTCGATTCGGTGAGCGTAACGATAGAGCGGACGCTTGGGAGGCCCCGCCATCGGTTCACCGCTTCGTGAGAAGATGCCACCGTGACAGGGACAAAAGAAGCACTGCGATCCAGGATCCCACACGATGGGACAACTGAGGTCCGTGCAGTTTCTCGAGAAAACAACGAGAGAATCCGGAGTGCTCCGCAGGACATACACCGCCTTCACCTTGAGCGAACGCGCCCAGTCGAAGACAGGCAGCGCGACAATTGCCTTGCTCATGTCCCCCGACGGAAACTCGTCCAAACGCCCGATCGGCCGCCAGACCGGCCCGCTCCTTTTTCGAGCAACGGGTGTCAGGCTCATCAGGACGGCAGGCACTCCAAGAACAGCAGCAACAAAGATCCCCCAGCCCGCTGCCAATAGTTTGAGAAACGTTCGCTTCCCCATGCACGAACGGAATCGCCCGCCCGCGCCCAACGGTCGTACCTCCGTACCCATTGTTGCCACCAACCAGAATCACAGGCGCTCGTGGCTGTGCCTGCAGTAGCTCAACTCTATCCACATGGGCCCGGGAGCCTGCGATCGTAGACCGCAGGCAGGGCCTGTTCGAGCCAGGTCAAGGTCGGGGCCCGCTACGTCTCCCAACCACCATGCGATAAATGAACAACAGGATCATGGCTCCGATAACGGAGGCGATCCATCCAGCAATATAGTTTTCTCCCCAGAACAGGCGTCCGAGGAAGGTTCCTACGAATGCGCCGGCAATGCCGAGGAGAATGGTAATGATGC
>CBINJX010000578.1:0-4335 GCA_966251085.1 uncultured Verrucomicrobiales bacterium | reverse complement strand
TGAAGAGGAATGGCTAGTGACACATGCCGATCCGTGCCAGGCCGCGGCGGTTCATGCGGCGAGGAGCAGTCGTGCGCTCGTGGTGCATGGGCCTCCCGGAACTGGGAAAAGCCAGACGATTGCGAATGTAATCGGTGACCATTTGGCGCGGGGTGAACGTGTGCTCTTTGTCTGTGACAAACGAACCGCGCTCGACGTGGTGAAGTATCGGCTCGATGCGCTCGGGCTCGGAGATCTCTGCGGAGTGGTGCACGACCCAACCCTCGACCGGCGCAACCTCTACATGCAGCTGCGGGCGCAACTGGAGAAGCTGGCCGAAACTCCGCTGCCGCAAAACCCGGAGCGGGAACTCTCGAAGGTAAATTCGCAGCTCGCGACACTGCATCAGGAGCTGAGCGCTTACCGTTCCGGATTGCATCTGCCCGGACCCGATGGACAGAGCTTTCACGACGCACTCGGGGCATGGCTGGATCTTGCAGGGGATGAATCGTTGCCAGTTGTGCCGCCGGTAGCGGAGTTGCGTTTGTCGGATATTGATACCCTGCGGACCGATCTCGACCAGATCCTGCGTTGTGCAGGCCGTGCGGGCTATGCAACGAACCCATTCCGGGGGCGTGTTGGGATCTCGTTGAATAATTTCCTCGGGCAAGATCCGGTTCACTGGCTGGAGCTGCTAGGCGGTGTTTGCGAAGCGGCCTCAAAGGCGGACGATCTCCATTCTCCTGGCTTCATACCGCTGGATTTTTCCGTCGCGATTCCCGAGCAGGCGAATGCTCGTCGCGAAGCTGTGGAAATCCTGCAGAATCTTGCAGGACTGCAGGTGGACGACCTTTGCCGGAAGCTCGCCATGGTCGATCCCTCGACGCTTAGCTCGATCGAACGCGACTTGGCCACGGCATCGGCTTGGTATCGCGATGTCGATGGAAGTCCGCTCGACCGCGAGTTGGAAATGACTGTCCGCTCGTCGCTTCCGAGTCTTGCAGAGACCGGTCAGCGCATCCTGGCGCTGGAGGCTTACGAACCACTCGCAACGAGCTGGAAGCGATTCTTTGCCTTCGGTCCGAAGAACGCTGCAGCGGCGGCACTGGCTCCGCTGGTGCTGACACTCGATCCGGCAACGCTGAAACGCGGCTTGGATTTCTATCGTGGACTACGCGCTCGCATGCTTCTCAGCGAGTTCCTGCAGAGGACCGCCGGGAGCACGCCCGTGCAGCCGCTCCTCGACGATGCGGAGTTGCGGCGACATTACTCCGCATTGACGCTGATGCTCCGTCTGCGCGCGCTCATGAGCCAGTCCGGACTCCGTAGCGCCGCGGTCGCAATCGGCGATGCACTTCAGGAAGTCTCAGCTCGCGGCGAACCTCTGGCGACAAATCTGCAGGCGTCCGCTGTCTGGGCAGAAGCATTGCAGGCGGCGCTCGATGTGGCGGATACGACAGGATTGCTCAACACCGTCGGAATCACCGATCTCCGCCGCGAAGGGGAGGGCGGCAGAGCTGCGGTTCTCGCTGAGGCATGGCGTGCCGCCCACGGTCAGCTCGAGGATATGGTTCGCCTCGAGCATTCGCTGGGCACGACGCCAGAGGCATTGCGAACCACCATTGAGCATCTCGCCGCAGAGGGGGCGGATCTGGATTCCTCGCTCGCGGCTCTGCGCCGCGTAGCCTTGGAGAACAGTCTCCGGGAGCGGGTAAAGAATGACACCGCTCTTGCATCGATCGATGGCGACCGGATTGAAGCGGCGTTTGCCACGTTCCTGAAGCTCTCTCTGCACAAACAGGCGCTCGTACGCGCCTACGTGCAGTATCGATGGATGGCCCGTCAGCGGCAGCGTCTGCTCGCGGCGACCGGTACACAGCTGAACAAGAACGGCGCGGCGCTCCGTCAGCGGCTCTTTGTAAAAGGGAAGCGTGCGCTGAAGCTCCGTCAGATGATCGCCACGGGAATGGGAGTGGATGGTGGTGATCCGCTATACGATCTCTGCCCAGTATGGATGGCGAGTCCGGCAACCGTTGCACAGGTGTTTCCGCGCGAGCCGTCGTTTGAAGTGATCATCTTCGATGAAGCTTCCCAATGCCGCCTGGAAGAAGCGCTACCTGTGTTGCTGCGTGGACAACGTGTGGTCGTGGCTGGTGACCCAAAACAGCTCCCTCCGACACGCTTCTTTGAATCGGGAGTTTCCGACAGCGCACAGACTGATCCGGAGACAGGGGAGGAGCTTTTTGAGCAGCAACAGAGTGAAGCGGAAGACCTGCTCAGCGCAGCTCTGAATCTCGATGTGCGGGAGGCATTTCTCGATGTGCATTATCGCTCTCGGAACGAAGCGCTCATCGGTTTTTCGAATGAGACCTTTTACCACGACCGCCTGCAACCGATTCCTGGACATCCAAAAAATCGGGCATTACGTGCGCCGATTCATCTGCACCGGGTTGATGGATTGTACTCGGGACGCAGCAATCGTGCGGAGGCCGAGCGAGCCGCGGAACTCGTGGCGGAGCTTCTCAGCGAGAAAGAGCCGCCATCGATCGGTATCGCCTGCTTCAATCTCACCCAGCGCGATATGATCGTGGAGGTGCTCGACGAGCGGGCGGAGAAGGATGCGGAATTCGCGCGCAGACTCGGCGAGGCAAAGCGGCGGCGCGGACGTGATTCGTTTGAGGGACTGTTCGTGAAGAACCTGGAGAACGTCCAGGGAGACGAGCGCGATGTGATGATCATCTGCACGACCTTCGGGCCGGATGAGCAGGGGAAATTCCGGCGCAACTTTGGAGCGCTCTCGCAACAGAATGGCGGGCGACGGCTCAATGTTCTCGTTACTCGTGCGCGGATGGCGATCTACGTGCTCACGTCGATTCCGCGCTCGGAGTACATCACTCCACAGCCGATCGAAGAGGGGCGCCAACCGACCGGTCGGCATCACTTGTATTCATACCTTCGCTATGCGGAGCGGCTCCATGGCGCATACGAGGCGTATGCCAACGAACTGGAGAAGATGCGGCGCGATAACGTGCCCGAGCTTGCCGTGCAGCCGATCCCCACACCCTCGCCAGTGGCCGGTGCGCTCGGACGCACATTGCATCAGCGACACGCCATCGGCAGCACGGTGCATTGGGGGAATGAGGGCTTCTGTGTCGATGTCGCGCTCACGCATCCCGAGATGCCGGTGGACGTCACTGTCGGCGTTCTCACGGACTTCACCCGCTTCCGAAAGACACCGGACCCGATCGAGTGGGATCTCTTCCGTACGTACGTGTTGCGCTCACAGGGCTGGCAGCTCCAGCGTGTCTGGTCTCCGGCTCTTTTCCGCAACCCGCAACAACTCGTCGCGCGTGTGGTGGAGGAACATCAGAAAGTCGCATCGAGTGAACCGGACGCAACCATCGATACTGCCCCATGAAATACATCCTCGCCCTCGACCAGGGAACGACCAGCTCCCGCGCGGTGATCGTCGATGTGGAGGGCACGATCCGCTCGGTTGCACAGAAGGAGTTCAGGCAGATCTATCCGCAGCCCGGCTGGGTCGAGCATGATCCAACCGATATCTGGTCCTCCCAGAGTGCCGTGGCCGCGGAGGCAATCGCGGCCGCGGGCATTCGCGCAGGCGACGTCGCCGCGGTGGGAATCACCAACCAGCGTGAGACCACGCTCATCTGGGATCGGCGGACTGGCGAGCCGGTTTACAACGCAATCGTCTGGCAGGATCGACGCACCTCCGGTTTCTGCGACCAATTAAAAGCCGATGGACTGGAGCCGCTGATCCAGCGGAAAACCGGGCTCGTTATCGATCCGTATTTCTCGGGCTCGAAAATCCGCTGGCTCCTCGACAATGTGGACGGTGTACGGGCACGTGCGGAGCGGGGGGAGCTTGCCTTTGGTACCATCGATTCCTGGCTCGTCTGGAAACTGAGTGAAGGACGGCGTTATGTGACCGACATCACCAACGCGTCACGCACACTCCTCTTCAATATTCACACGGGGACTTGGGATGACGAACTGCTGGAAGTGCTTGGTGTTCCGCGTTCGCTGCTGCCGGAAGTGGCATCATCCAGTGAAGTGTATGCGGAGATCGGACATGAAACGTTAGGCGCAGGCGTCCCGATCGCTGACATCGCCGGCGATCAGCACGCGGCGCTTTTTGGTCAGATGTGTCATGAGCCCGGAATGGCAAAGAACACCTATGGCACCGGTTGCTTCATGCTGACGAATACCGGGACGACAGCGTGGGAATCGAAAAACAAACTCGTCACCACGACCGCATGGCGGATCGGCGATGTGACAGAATACGCGCTGGAGGGGAGCGTTTTCATCGCGGGTGCAGTGGTGCAATGGCTGCGT
>CBINJX010000577.1:0-4339 GCA_966251085.1 uncultured Verrucomicrobiales bacterium | reverse complement strand
CGGATGCATGGAATCCACCGGAGGTAACCGGCAAGATCCGTCTGATTGACGGCCCTTCCCAAGACACCGTTCATCTCTGTTTTTCCGGACAGAGAGATGGCCAGACACTCGCCGTAACCAGCGCTCAGCTTCCACGTGAGATGTTCATCAAAGCTGAACTCCGCAGAGTACTCGCCCGGGAGATCCGCAACTGCCTGGCGCGCTTTTTGGAGGATATCCCCGTCCACACCACGGTGTAGCAGCTGAGGAGCAACCAACGAGCGGAGCGCGTGAAAGCGCGCAGAAAGTAATCAGTAATCACTAATCAGTTCGGATTCCACTACCGGCACCTGCTCCGATCCGCCAGGGCGCGGCTCTCAACTCGATACTCTCTACTTCACATTCAGAGGAGCCACCCACCCGCGTGCGGGTGAAGGAGGTGAAGAAAGTGCGCATGGAAAAATCGCGTTTTGCGTTCTCGATCCATCTCTTGTCCTCCATCAAGGAGCGCTTGCGCCCTTCCAGCGGTCGGCAGCACGCGAAAAGGGCAAAACGGAAAAATCGGCAGCCGGGTTCAGATTTTCTGTCCTTTTCTCCAGCTCTCGTTCGTCGTCTCTCATGAAAGGCTGACATGGCATGTCGGCACTCTTTCCCCTCAACGCAAACCCTCCATCCCATGAGCATGCAGATCTACTTTGAGATTCAGGCTGACGACCCCGCCCGGGCCATCCGTTTTTATCGGGAACTCTTCGACTGGAAATTCGAAGAGGTTCCCGGTCTGCCGATCCCTTACTGGCAGATTCAAAGCGAAGGCGCTCCTGGTGGCCTGCTCGCGCGACCAGCGAAGACTCCACCAACCGAATGCGGCACCAATGCCTTCGTCTGCTCTTTCGAGGTGAAGGATTTCGACGAAGTCACCGCCAAGGTCACACAGATGGGCGGGCAGGTCGCTCTTCCGAAGTTCGCGGTGCCGGGCCGGTGCTGGCAGGGCTATTTCATCGATACCGAGATGAACACCTTCGGCATTTTTCAGCCGGACTCTACCGCTCAATAACCACCTCCTTTCTCTAAGAACAACCCACAACGCACCAGCAGACCAATTCCATGAGCAAATACATCGACGGCTTCGTCATCCCGATTCCGAAAAACAAACTCGATACCTACCGTGAGATGGCGACGAAAGCCTCGGCCATCTGGAAAGAGCACGGCGCCTTGGAATATATCGAAGCTGTGGGGGATGACCTCGACGTTCAGGACCAGACTCCATTCCCCACGATGGCAAATGCCACTGCGGAGGAGACGGTAATCCTGGCCTATATCGTGTATGAATCCCGCGAACACCGGGATGCCGTGAATGCAAAGGTGATGGCCGATCCACGCGTTCACGAAACGTGCGATCCCGCCAATCCGCCCTTCGACTTCAAACGTATGGCCTACGGCGGCTTCCGCGCGATCGTCGAAGCATAGCCCGGCAAAGCGACTACCCTCGGCGCAACCTCATGAGAACCACCTCCGAAGTGAACAAACCGAACGCTGCACTGAGCACTGAGCGGGTATTATCAGCCAGCCGACGAAAGATATTCGCCGCATTTGAGCAACCGGATCGCCTCGCCCAATGGTGGGGACCGGACGGCTTCACGAACACCTTCGAGCAGTTCGAGTTCAAACCCGGCGGACGATGGGTCTTTGTAATGCACGGCCCGAATGGCGCCAACTACTCCAACGAGAGTGTCTTCCGGGAGATTCAACCCGAGAGCAAAATCGTGATCGAGCACGTCGTGAAACCATGGTTCAGGCTGACGGTGACGCTGACCGATCATGGTGACGGAACACTCCTGACGTGGGTTCAGGAGTTTGAAAGCGCCGAGATCGCTTCGCAGTTGCGCCCTATTTGCGAACCCGCAAACGAGCAGAACCTCAACCGGCTCGAGTCGCTCCTAGCGAGGGAGAATCCATAGGGCTGAACAAGGCAGCCGGGCTCCCAATCAGCTTCCCCGGAGAGGAAACCACCTCTTCGTGCCCTGTCCTAAAGGTCCAGAATACCTCTCCTCAGCATCCGAAAAGTCCCAAAATTCACCAGTCCACCTCCGGCGGTTTCTGGAAACCGCCGGTCTGTCTCCAGAGATGCACGGCGCATTACGAGAGATCCGCGCTCGATGTTCGAAACTCACCAACTCCCGCTTGCAGCCACTTCCGTTATTCCTGCCCCGGTTGTGCCTTGAGAAACCAAGGCTTCGTCACGCTCTCGGTTGAGAGAAACTTCCACAGTTTATCGACGACTATCGCCTTGGCTTTTGGCGCTTGATGAACTCCATCGGTGAAGAAGCTGCGATCCCACGAGTTGTCCCAGATGTAGGGTCCCCACGCGAGCCACGGCAATTTTCTTGTGTTTCCGGAGTACTCCGTGCCTGCAACGCCCTTGATCTGACTTTCGATCAGCCATTTGAACCCGAACGCCTCCTGCCAGACGTGGGGCTCAAATGCAGTAAAATGCCGGAATCCATCACTGGTCAGAAACGCCATCTTCAGGTTTGGAAACCGCTCCACACAATGGGCCAGAACCTTTTGGAGATCTTCCTGCATCTGCTCCATGCGTTCGGGAAACCGCGCCTGCATACCGCTCGTGTTCCCCGCACCATGATAAGTAGTGTGCAGGAAAAGCACCTGAACCTGTCGGTCCGAATATCCGGGGCGTGAGAGCAAGCGTTTCGCATTTTCCCAAACACCGCCTTGTAAGCGGGAGATTTCGGGAAGCTGCTGTCCACCGACAGCGGCGCTGACCAGTTCAAAGTGAGGATGCAGCTCTGTGGACTTTTTGCTCAGGAATTGTTGGAAGGCGCCAAAATACTCCCGGCAATTCGAGTGTCCCAAAGCCAGGGCGATGATCCGTCCACTTTCCGCATCGGGCCGTCCTTCAGTATCCAACGGCTTGATCGTGGCCGCAATCGCCTCCCCGGCGCTGCGGTGTTCGGACGGCATCGCGTTTCTCGCGCCGGGATAAAGCCCTGTCTCGTACTTATCCAGGTAATGAGTGCCTTGGGTGAATGGAACCAAGGTGGAGGGATCGAAGTCGGTCTTGAACTCCCGGCGGGATCTCGCTGGGCGAGGATTCTGCCTCTCGAATTCCTCACGCATCTTTCGGCCTTGCTGCTCTAATCGATCCGCTTCTTCACCAAGCCCCGCGGCACGGAGATGCTGGATTGCCTGCTTGAGATGACGCAGCCGCTGCCCAAGGTCTTCTGAGGACGCCGAGGTTTGCGCTTTACCGCTATCTCCCTGCGGCTGAGACCGGACACTCTCGGGAAGATCCTGGGCAACAAGTTGTGCCGCGAGAATCACGGAAAATAGGCAGAAAAGAAAAGGGTGTCTCATGAACAGCAGATGAAACACCGCTTTCCCATGCTGGTTCTTAAAACAAGGAGAGATTGCAACCCTCTCCGCGGCCCCACGATCGCCGCCTGCATTGCCAGTTCCGTCAAAGCCCCTTGGCAGGTAATCCAGAGCGGTCGACAGCAACCGCTCTGGAGTGGAGCGTTAGAGAACAACCAGCGCTGATGTTCTCCGGTGGGCACCACTCTCAGCGCCCACATTCTCGCCAATCAGCGTCGGGCCGGCTTCTTCGCTGTTTTTGCCGCCGTGCCTTTGGCTGGCGCAGCCTTTGTGCTCTTGGCGGATTTTGCAGCTGGTGCTTGTTTCTTAGCCGCAGGCGCCTGCTTCTTTCCTGCCGCCGCCTGCCTCTTTCCGCCAGCAGCCTGTGGAGCAGCACCGGCACCACCCAATACCGCGTCCTTTGCGGCTTTTGCCACACGGAGCTTTACCACGGTTTTCGCTGCGATTTTGAGCTTTTCCCCCGTTTTAGGGTTCACCCCCGTGCGAGCCTTCCGCTTCTGTTTTACCAGCTTACCGATACCGGGAATGGTAAATTCTCCAGCCTTCTTGGTCTCGCGGTAAGCGATTTCTGCCAGTTGGTTGAGGAACACACCGGCAGTTTTCCGGTCAGTTCCTGTTTCTTCAGCCAAGGTGGTCTGAAGCTGTGTTTTGGTCATGCGTGATGCTGCCATGATAACTATACAGTAAGGGTTTTGATGTTGAGCTTATCTCCAGGCTTCACTTCCCTGCTCATCGGGACACGATGAGCCGCAGCTGTCTTCTCGGGTGTTTGAGGTGACATGGTGCGCTTGTTTCTCACCTGAAGCCTCTTGATAAAGAGTTAACGGAGTTGGTGAGCCCTCAGGTTGCACGCATAGGTAAAACTTTCGGAACCAATGCAAGCGTTTTCTGCATGCTTTCAGATGAAAAGCTGAAAACCGCACAGACAAGTTCCCGAGCGGATCACCCCCAAATCCCCTGCCTTCAGCAC
>CBINJX010000576.1:0-4341 GCA_966251085.1 uncultured Verrucomicrobiales bacterium | reverse complement strand
CCGTGACCATCAGCTGGCGCGCCGATGCTTGGTGCAAGCCCACTTCAAACTTCGCACTTCAAACCTCTCCCTTCACATCGCACCCTCATCAACCGTGCTCGACCGCTTCTTCCGTCTGACTGAGAACCGCACGTCCGTCCGGACTGAGATCACCGCCGGCCTGACCACCTTTGCCGCGATGGCCTACATTCTCGCGGTAAATCCCCAAATCCTCGCCACTACGGGCATGGATTTTGGGGCGGTGGTCACGGCCACAGCCCTTTCGTCTGCGATCATGACGGCTGTCTTTGCCCTGGTCACCAACTGGCCGATCGCCAATGCCCCCGGCATGGGGCTCAATGCCTTCTTCGCCTTCACCATCTGCGGAGCCATGGGTATCCCCTGGCAGGCAGCTCTCGCGCTGGTCTTCTGCAGCGGTGTCATCTTCCTTCTCCTCTCGCTTACGGGCGTCCGAAAACGTCTCGTGGAAGCCATCCCTCATCAGCTCAAGATCGCCATCTCCTGCGGGATCGGGTTGTTCATTGCATTTATCGGACTGCAAAAGGGTGGGGTGATCGTCGCCAATCCTGCGACACTCATTACTGCTGGAAAGCTAGGTGAACCGCGTGTCCTGCTGGTTCTTGCAGGCATCGTTCTCGTAGTGGTTCTCCACTACAAACGTGTTCGAGGGGCGATCATCATCACCGTCCTTGCTCTGACCGCTGCGGGGCTTTGGGTGCCGGGAGCAAACGGGCAGCCACTCACCCAGATGCCACCCAGTATCGTCGATGCACCGGCATCCCTTGCTCCCACATTCTTCGCCTTCGACTTCGGTTACGTGTTTGCTAATTTCCGGGTCGCCCTCCCGCTCATACTCGCATTCCTCTTCGTCGATCTCTTCGACAACATGGGAACTCTCATCGGCGTCTGCTCGCGTCTTGGTTTCATCGACAAAAACGGCAACCTGCCCGGAATCGGTCGCGCACTCACCGCTGACGCCGCGGCTGCGATGGTCGGTTCCACCTTGGGCACTTCCACCGTCACCAGCTATATCGAATCCGCCGCAGGCGCGGAAGAAGGAGGGCGTACCGGGCTCACCGGGCTCGTCGTCAGTGCCTGCTTCCTCCTGGCGCTCTTTTTCCATCCGCTCCTGCGCATCATCCCCGCCGAGGCCACCGCGCCCGCTCTGGTGATTGTCGGCGTACTCATGATGCAGAGCATTGCAGGGCTGGATCTCCGCGACTTCGTCACCGCATCAGCGAGCGTGCTCATCATCGTCCTCATGCCCCTCACCTTCAGCATCAGCGAAGGTCTCGCGATCGGCTTTGTCATCTACGCGGGGAGCATGGTGGCAGCCGGACGCTGGCGGCAGATCTCGCTCACAACAGGAGTCTTGGCACTGCTCTTTCTGGCGCACTTAATCTGGCGGTAGATGTTCCCGCTGGAATCGATTCACAGGAAAAACACTGCATATCCATGAATACAACCAACCTGATGAGGGATCCGTTTTACGTGCCGATTCTCGCGCGCATTGAAACGCGAATCGCTGAGGCTGACCGTGAGGCAGTGCAGGAAGGAGTACCGCTCACCGATTCCCAAGTCCGTTCGATTCTCAACCGGGTTCGCAAATCCGCAAAGATTCCGGACATGGATGCGGGCAGCCGGCGAGATCAGATCCTCGCGAAGCTCCAGAGCGATCTGACGGCACTTGGGTTGGCTCTTGGACTGCGGGATAAGAGCGGCCAGGAGATGATTCTCCCGGAAAAGGACTGGCACCTCTCTCTGCGTTGCGTTGAGGATTCGATCAAGCTGCGCAGCAGCGGCCCGGGAAGCCGGGAGTACCTCGAGTACATCGCGGCTTTCGTCGGGCAGGTTCGCAAGGCCCAATGAGGCCCTCCCTTCGCGCGTGATGCTCGTTAGTTAGGAGCGGCCCTCCGGAGCGACGCCGTCCCCGGCATCCGGAGGGGCGGAATGTTCTTGAGAAGCTTCTCCTGAAATTCACGCTATTCCCGGCGGCCGAGGACGGTCAGCCCTCCGGAAAGCGCTTGCCTGACTTCAACTCTTGCCCCGCTCAGGCAATCTCAATTCCTACCGGGCAATGATCCGAGCCCATCACGTCGCACCGGATGAATGCCGAACTCAGGCGCGGGCGCAGCGGTTGCGAGAGTAGGAAATAATCGATACGCCACCCCACGTTCCTTTTCCGTGCGCCGGCCATGAGGCTCCACCACGAGTAGTGCCCGCCGCCTTTTTCAAACTCCCGGAAGGAGTCGATGAACCCCGCATCCACAAACGCCTGGAAGCCACGGCGTTCCTCGATCGTAAATCCGTGCGTGCGTTCGTTCCCTTTCGGACGCGCGAGATCGATCTCCGTGTGCGCCACATTCAGGTCGCCGCAGAAGATTACCGGCTTTGTCTGCTCCAGTCCCTTCAAGTAGGCGAGGAAATCGCGATCCCACTGCTGACGATAATCGAGACGGGTGAGTTCACGCTTCGAGTTCGGGACATAGACATTCACCAGGAAGAACTCCTCAAACTCTGCCGTGAGCACCCGGCCCTCGTTGTCATGCTCCGCGCAGCCGATCCCGCAAGTGACATTGAGCGGTGCGTGTTTCGTAAAGATCGACGTGCCGGAGTAGCCCTTCTTCTCCGCGCAATTCCAGAAGACCTGGTATTCCTTCGGCCAGACCGGTTCCACATCGTTGCCGGTGCACTTCGTCTCCTGAAGGCAGAAGATGTCCGGCTGCTCCGTATCGAGGAACTCGAGGAAGTTCTTCTTCAGGACAGCGCGGAGACCGTTGACGTTCCAGGAAATCAGTTTCATGCGGGGCGGAGAAAGGAAGCGAATCCACGCCCGCTGACAAGTCTTCGGTGGAGTGAACTGGTGCCGAGTTGAGAGCAAGACAACGAGCGCCCCGCCTCGTTGGCTGCTTTCAACCCGCACTTCTGGCTTCAGAGTTACGGGATGCGCCTGCCGATCACTCGGAAAAAACGGCGCGGTTCCGACGGGGTGATGTTCAGGAGGCGGGTGAGTTCCTCCCCGGTGCCGGGAATATCCACGAACAGAGGAGTGTAAAATTGGAGGTCCACTGAGGTTTCGATATCGTACGTGCACCCGACAGCGGAAGGCCAGGTCAGCCGGAGGGATGAGCCTTCGATGGTGAGTTCGGTGGCGAAACGGGAGGTGGCGGAAACAGGCACGGTGCCGGCGTGGTACTCGGCCCGGTCCGTATGGCCGTCGCTGTCGGTATCATCCGTGCCATCGAGTGCCATGGTACCGAAGTGAGTCAACTCCCAGGCATCCGCCATCTGGTCGAAGTCGGCGTCTCGCGGATCGTCGAGGTCACCGGCGAGTCGCACGTCGGCCCAGTCCCTCGGGCGATTCCACGCGGTATTGCTGGCGGAAAGCCAGTGGGAGTCGTCGCCCATAAAACCCCGCGAATAGTGTGCCACGTCCATGCCAACGAGCTGCCCCGCAGTGGCACCGAGTGTATTCAGCGGGATTGCAAACTCGGCATGCCAGCGCGTTGCATTGCCCGCGATACGGACCGTGAATCCCGTGGTCTGTACATTGCTGCTGAAGCCGCCCACGCCATCGCCTCGCGTGGAGTAGAATTCACCATCACGAGTGGCAATAAAACGAATGTCCGTGGATTGGGCCACAGTGTCCCCGCTGTTGTTGGGATCGAAGGAGATGCCAACAGATTCACCACTCGAGCCTACAGCGAGACCGGTGACGGAAACATAAAGCGTATTGCCATGGATCACACTTCGTACAGTGGCCGGAGTTCCGTTGGCATAGCGGATGTACTGCGGATGGAGACATGCCTGGTAAGCGGCATCGTCTCCGTTACCATCCACCACCGGTGCCAAGTCCGCATCCGGTACTGCAATAGAGCGAACGGTGAATCTTCCAGTGGCCGTGCCGTCCTGCGCATTGGAATCCGTGGCAGTCAATTGCACGGAATAAGTACTCGGCGGGAGATCGCGAAGAAAAAGCTCGCGCCCCGTGCCGGTTCGGCTGAGTCCGCCGGGACCCGTTACTGCCCACGAAAGCGAGGCTGGGGGAATGGTTTGATCCACGGGATCGGTGGCACTCCCGCGGAGAATGATGGCCTCACCAGCGGCTATGGACGGAGATGTGCCGCTGGAACGTCCACGTTCCGTCTCGATCACGATCAGCGGGCGGGGGGCTCTTGGCGGAATCGTAAAGAAGGCCGAGCGCGCCGTTGTCGTGCGGAGCCCGTCGCTTGCCATCACCTCGATCTGGGCGCGATTCGGTGGTCCGCCAGGGAGGTTTACTGCTGGGACGGTAATTTCATTGGTGCGCACCTCATCGGCAATCATTCGCCATGTGACTCC
>CBINJX010000575.1:0-4351 GCA_966251085.1 uncultured Verrucomicrobiales bacterium | reverse complement strand
CTTCGGTGTCCAGGTGCGAATGCGTTGGCACCCACCCCACCGGCTTGGCCCGGCTCCCCGCAGCTTCGGCTGGCGGACAGAACGTTCGACCTTCCCGATATTCCTACATAGCACTCCGCCAGTCCAGAACTGATCCTGCGATAACCAATGAGACGCCAGAATTTGCTCTACAGGCAGCCTAGTCACTGAGTCTTCGTCCCTGACTCCCATCGTGTACCAGGTATAGAATAGCTTGATGCCGAACCACAGCGATCATCAGGACGACGAGTTTATCCGAATCGCCATCGACCTCGCAGCGGAGCACATGCGAGCCAAAGCGGGCGGTCCGTTTGGGGCGCTGATCGTCCGTGGCTCCGAAATCCTTGCCAGAGGGTGGAACAAAGTGACGAGCACAAACGATCCTACGGCCCATGCCGAGATCGTTGCGATCCGCGAGGCGAGTGCGGCGATCGGTTCATTCAGTCTCGAAGGATGTGTGCTCTACACCAGTTGCGAGCCATGCCCCATGTGCCTTGCCGCTGCGTATTGGGCTCGCATCGACAGGATTGTCTTTGCAGCGGACCGCAAGGATGCGGCGGCGGCAGGTTTCGATGACGAGCAGTTCTATGTGGAGCTCGGACTACCGATCTCTCAGCGCCGTATCCTGATGGTGCAGAAGCTCCAGCAGAAAGCGGTAAACGTCTTTGATGAGTGGAAGGCGATGCCGGATAAAACGCTATATTGAAGGCAGCGTAATCAGAACCGACGACTGATTACTGACGCCTGAGCACTGAGCAGATGTAAGCACTCCCCACAGGGAGCTTGTCCTTCGGCTGCGCGGGTGTGAACGTTCCTCTCCATGAGAATGGACGCTGGCTTTATCCGGCAACTTCCCAAAGTCCTCCTGCACGAGCATCTCGACGGTGGCCTTCGGCCGCAGACGGTCATCGATCTCGCGAAAGCGTGCGGGTACAAAGACCTGCCCACGGATGATCCCGTGGAACTCGGGGAGTGGTTTCACCGGGGGGCAAACAAAGGAAGCCTGCCGGAATATCTCGAAGGATTTGCGCACACCACCGCAGTGATGCAGACGCGCCAAGCCATCGAACGCGTGGCTTTCGAGTTCATCGAGGACATGTATCACGATGGAGTCGTGTACGCTGAGGCGCGTTTTGCCCCATGTTTTCACACCCAGCTCGGCCTCACACCGGAAGCGGTGGTTCAGGCTGCCATCGATGGATTTACCCGGGGAAAGGAGAAGTATGGCGTCGAATGGGGGCTGATCATTTGCGCCATGCGCGATCGTACCGACTCGCTGGAGTGGGCAGAGATGGCGATCGATTTCCGCTATCGTGGTGTAGTCGGATTCGACCTCGCCGGAGAGGAAGCCGGTTACCCTCCCAAGAAACACGTGGAGGCGTTTCGTGCGATTCAGCAGGCGAATTTCTGCAGCACCCTGCATGCGGGGGAAGCGTTCGGCATTGCCTCCATCTGGCAGGCCCTGCAGATCTGTGGCGCGCACCGGCTCGGTCACGCGACACGGCTCACCGATGGGATGACGATCGTCAATGGGAAGGTGGTGAACATGGATTCGCTGGCGCAATACATCCTCGATAGACGCATTCCCTTGGAGATGTGCCTGTCCAGCAACGTGCACACCGGAGCCGTGCCGTCGATGTCACAACATCCCTTCCGGCTCTACTACGACCGAGGTTTCCGCGTGACCCTGAACACGGACGACCGGCTCATGAGCGACACGAGTATGACGAAGGAGTTCCAGATCGCCGTCGAGGAGTTCAACCTCGGGTTGGCAGACCTCGAGCGGATCACCATGAACTCCATCAAGAGCGCATTCATCCATTTCCAAGACCGCATCCGGCTGATCTACGAAGTGATCAAGCCGGGATATGCGCGGTTCAGGAGCTAGGGCGCGTAAGGAAATACGGTATTGCCGCAAAAAGGCACAGAAGGCTCAACAAAAGGACCTGCAATACCACACGTTTTCTTTGTATCCCTTGCGCCCCTTTGTGGCCAAAACCTGCTCTCGACTGTCTTTCCCAAGATCACATCTTTGTGCGATCCCGGACAGATGATCTGCGGCTGCCATCCCTTCGGAAAAATGTCACACTCCGCCATTGTAGCGACCGTGCCGCGTTCGCATGGTTCGTCGTTCCCCTTCGCACAAGCCTGAGCCACAGCCCCGTATGAATCGCCGTCACTTCCTCGCAGCCACAGCACTCGGTCTCGGCAGCTCCTTCACCTCCCGTGCTGAATCACAACCAGCCGGCACCTCTTCCACAGCCAGTCCAATCAAGCTCGCAATCTCGAGTTACTCATACTGGCACTTCCGCGATCCGAAGGTCTCCATTGAGTCGGTAATCGACAAAGCGGCTGCGCTGGGGGTTCAGGGTGTGGACATCCTGCACAGGCAGATGGATCTCGATCAGTTTGCACCGTTGGACGACGCGGCAAACGCCTACTATCAGCGACTCAAGCGGCATGCGTTCCGTGCAGGCGTCGATCTGATGTGTCTGTCCATCCACCAGGATTTTGTCTCCCCGGATCCGGAGGAACGTAAGAAGCAGATCGCTCACACCGAGAAATGCATCGAGATTGCTTATCGCCTTGGTGTGCCGTGTATCCGACTGAACTCAGGGCGCTGGAAAACCATTCCCGACTTTTACAAGTTGATGGACGCCCGGGGACTCGAACCGGTGCTGCCGGGGCACACCGAGGATGACGGTCTGAAGTGGTGCATCGACTCCATCCAGACCTGCCTGGAGCTTGCAGCGAAACGCGGAGTGTTATTGGCCTTGGAGAATCACTGGGGTCTCACCCGCACACCCGAGGGGCTGCTGCGGATTCTCAATGCGATCGAATCCCCGTGGCTGGGCGCATTGATGGACACCGGCAACTTCCTCGAAGATCCTTACGAAAAGCTCGAGCAAATCGCGGACAAGACGGTGTTCGTACAGGCGAAGACGTATGAAGGCGGCGGAGAATTCTATACGCTCGACCTCGATTACCAGCGCATCGCCGCGATCCTGAAGAAAGCAAATTACAAAGGATACGTCTCGCTAGAGATGGAAGGAAAAGAAGATCCAGACACAGCAGTGCCGAAGAGCATCGCGATGTTGCGCGAGGCATTTGCGGTTTAAGAACCCCCTCCTTACTTCATCACCTGTGCGCTCCGTTTCCTTCGTTCCGTTTGTCCTCTGGATTGCTCTGACTGTGTGCTGCGCTGCAGCCCCGGTCGATCCTTCCGCATCAGCGAGTGCAGTGACCGCACTTTCGCGATGGTTGCAATCTCCAGAGGACTCCCGTCCTCCGCTTCCACAGGAGAGCTTCGCATCAGTACCGCTCACCAAAGGCGATGCAGAGCGCGCCGCGAAAATGCTCTGGGAGAACCATGCCCGGCAGATCCGGCAGACACGAACGGAGGAAATGGCAGCAAAAGCGATTGAACTCGATGGCCTGAAAATGCCGTTCGAGATCGAGCGTTTCCCATCGGATGGCGCGAAGGCGCCCGCCGGCGGCCGAAGCCTTTTTCTCTCCCTGCACGGCGGAGGAGGAGCGCCCAAAGCAGTCAACGATTCGCAATGGAGAAATCAGGTAAAACTGGCACGCGCGTACCGTCCCCAGGAAGGGATCTACCTCGCCCCGCGCGCCCCTACGAACACGTGGGATCTCTGGCATCAGGCGCACATTGACCGATTCTTTCAGAGGTTGATTGAGAACCTCATCGTTCTGGAAGACGTGAATCCGAACCGCGTCTACCTCCTCGGCTATTCTGCAGGAGGCGACGGTGTTTATCAGCTTGCTCCACGGCTGGCAGATCGCTGGGCGGCGGCATCAATGATGGCGGGGCACCCGAACGATGCCTCTCCTCTCGGACTGCGAAATATCGGCTTCTCGATTCAGGTGGGAGCAAAGGACGGCGCTTACCGCCGCAATGCCGTGGCTGCGGAATGGGGAAAGCAGCTCGGGGATTTGCAGAAATCGGACTCGACCGGTTATGCGCACTTTGTGGAGGTGCATGAGGGCAAAGGCCACTGGATGGACCTGAAAGACGCGAAGGCAATCGCTTGGATGGAGAAGTTCACCCGCAATCCGCTACCCGGGAAGGTCGTCTGGCATCAGGATGATGTAACGAGGGAAAGCTTCTACTGGCTGGCGGTTCCAAAAGAGGATGCGCGTGCAGGAATCACGATCACAGCCGAGCGCAAAGGTCAGATGATCTCCCTCCAGACGAAGGAGACGGAACGCGTGATCGTCCGGCTCAATGATTCCATGCTCGATCTGGACCAACCGCTAGCCATCGAACTGGACGGCAAAGAAGCGTTCCGCGGGATTCCGGTTAGAACGGTCGAAA
>CBINJX010000574.1:0-4353 GCA_966251085.1 uncultured Verrucomicrobiales bacterium | reverse complement strand
GGAAGGCGTCGCCCACATGCTCTTCACCCTCGTACCGCCGATGATCATCGCCGATCTCGGAGCCGGCGAAGGCACCCTCTCCCAGCTTCTCGCCAAACGGGCCAAGAAGGTGATCGCGGTGGACAACTCCGAGAAAATGGTCGAGTTCGGCTCCGAACTCGCCCGCACCCACGGCTTTACCAATCTCGAATACCGCCTCGGCGACATCGAGGAACCGCCGATCTCTGCAAACTCAGTCGATCTCGCCCTCCTTTCCCACGCCCTGCATCATGCTACCAGTCCGGCTCGTGCCGTCGCAGCCGCCCACAAGATCCTGAAGAAAGGCGGACGCGTCGCGGTTCTCGACCTGCTCTCCCATCAGTTCGAGAAAGCCCGCGAACTCTACGCCGACACCTGGCTCGGATTTACCGAAGCACAGCTGTATGGTTTTCTCGAGCAGGCAGGTTTCAAAGAGATCGACGTGAGCGTCGTCGCCCGGGACGAGCAGAACCCGCAGTTTCAGACGGTGATGGCGACGGGGGTGAAATAAAGCTGCGCTCTGCATTTGACCTGCAGAGCTTGATGCCGCCGCACTTCCGCTGATCCACACCCACGGCGGAGCAGCAAAAGTCAAGGCCGGTCACCCTGCGTCAGGAATCGCGGATCTATGAAACTACGGGGCGAGACAATGAATTAGATGTGAAGATGATGCGATAGAATAGCTGAAGTCACTCGGGCAGCGTACTTCATCGGCCCTGAAGGCACGTCGATGAGAGCGCCAGCAATGTAGGATAGACGTCCTCGTCTGTCCGGGGTGGGTGTGGAAACCAGAAGGGCTTCCTCATCCTCTCCCCGGCTCAGGTGCGCGGCAGCGGTGGAGACGTGCAAGGGAAAGGACAAGCGGCTACCTTGGCGGGGATGGGCGGTGTGAAGGTGTCCGGAAGTCGGTGAACTGCGATGCTCCCCTCCTGTCAGACTGCAAGTCTGACCCACTTTGACGCCGCACGCCGGAGCGCGCAGTCAAAGTGGGGTGGACTTTTAGTCCGCCTGGAGTGCACGCGGAGAAAAGAAGGCGCATCCTCTTGCCTTCCCTGGCTCAGGTGCGCGGCAGCGGCGCGTCACTTCATCGAGTAAACGACCGCCTGTCGCCCCGGGGAAACATTGCGGGCGAAGATGCAGGTATTGCGGACGAAATCTACAGGACGGGAGAAACAGCACATGGGAGGAACCTCAGTTGTTGATCGACAGTTCGGGTGGAGCAGGTGTTTCGAGCGCGAGTTTTACAGCCTCATCAAAACTCAACGCTCGTCCTTCCCGGCGGGCGGCGTCGAGAGCCGGACCTGTGAAATCGGGCACTCCCGCGAGGAGCTGCTGCAAAGCTGGATGATCGGCAGCTTGGGGAACGAGCCCTGAGCGGCTCCGCTGGACTTCCGCCGCGCCAAAGAGCCGTGCGGCACGTTCATACTGGCGTTCGGCGACTGCCAGCGCAGCAAACGCCTCAAGCGGATAGGAAACACCCCAGCGGTTCCCAAGGTCCAGTCCTCCCCGGAGACATTCCGCAAACTGCTCGCGTGCCGCATCATACTTCTCGAGGGCGGCTGCATTCATCCCGATTCCCCAGCGCACGATCAATGCCGCCCAGAGGTCTCCATGTCGGCGGTAGATCGCGAGCGACTCCTCCTCAAGTGCGAGTGCCTGGGCGAAGTCGCGCTCACTGGCGGCCAGCGCAGCTCGCACATGCTGGACGTGGGCAGTGATACGCGGAACGTTGAGGGTCCGTGCGAGTTCATGCGCCTCCTCGAGAAGGGTGCGCGCTGAGGTAATGTCAGCTTCGTCGAGAGCAAGAAAGGCAAGGTCGGCGAGTGCGCCAGCGACGCCCTGAGTATCGCTGAGTTCCCGGAAGATACTCAGCGCCTCCTCCTGCACCTTCTTACATTCCGGACAGGCATCCGCGATCCATGCGAGGCGACCCGCGGCAGCGAGTGCCCGCGCGCGAATGAGATCACGAGGAGCGGCGTCGGGATGAGCGAGGAGCCGGGCGAGAACCTCGCGCGTTTCTTTGAAAAGTCCGCGCACCTCGATATAGCGCTGAATGGCGGTCAACAGGCGCAGCCCCTTGGGAATCTGCCCAGGCAGTTCCTCACTTGCCTCCACGGCAAAGCGGAAATTGATCTCCTCCTGGTCCACACGCTCCAGCCATTCGCGCTGATCGCTCCCGCGGAGCTTTGGCGCGGCATCCTCGGCAAAGCGCAGGAAATAATCGAGATGACGCTCCCGGTATCGAGCGCTCTCTCCCGAGGCCACGAGCTTCTCGCTGGCGTAGTCCCAGATCGATTCCAGCATGAAATACCGTGCACCAAACTCCGGCGTTTTCTCCACGGTCACGAGCGATTTATCGACGAGCTGCGAGAGGAGGTCGACAATCTCCCACGCTTCCAGCCCATCGCCGCCACAGACGGCCTCGATCGCTTCCAGAGTGCGCCCCCGTGCAAACACGGAGAGCCGCATAAGGAGGTTGCGCTCGGACTCGGTGAGCAGGTCGTAGCTCCAATCAATCAGAGCACGGAGCGTCTGCTGACGCGGCACCGCGGTGCGGCTGCCGGTGGTGAGCAGATGGAAACGGTCATCGAGCCGCTCGACAATCTGCTGCAGCGTGAGCACCCGAACGCGAGCCGCGGCGAGTTCGATCGCCAGCGGAATACCATCGAGCCGCCAGCAGATCTGCGCGACGAGGTGCACGTTTTCATTGGAGACCTGAAAGGCGGGACGAGCAATGGTGGCGCGTTCGATGAACAGCCGCACCGCCTCATATTGAGTCAGTCGCTCGACCGCATCGGGTCCAGCCGACAGCTCGCGCCAATGATCCGGCAGCGACAGAGGCGGCACCGGCCACGCCGTTTCTCCGGCGATCGCCAGCGGCTCACGACTGCTTGCCAGGATGCGGAGCCGAGGACACGAGCGGAGAAGCGTTTCGGCGAGACGCGCACAGGCCGAGACCACGTGCTCGCAGTTGTCGAGAATCAGCAGCAGCTGTTTGTTACGGAGGAACGCCGTCAGCGTCGCCTGCAGCGGACGCTCGGCTTCCTGCCGGAGTTCGAGTGCGCGGGCGACGGTCTCCACGATGAGCGACGGGTCTTCGATCGTAGCGAACTCCACGAGCCAGACACCATCCTCGAAGCGCTCACCCACATCCGCGGCGACCTGCAGCGAAAGGCGGGTTTTCCCGGTACCGCCCATGCCAGTGAGCGTCAGCAGACGCGTACTGGCGAGGAGCCGTTTCACCTCGGCCATTTCGCGATCGCGGCCGACGAAACTCGTGAGCTGAACAGGCAGATTGTTCGGCACGCTTTCGAGCGAACGCAGCGCCGGAAAAGCCGAGGGAAGATCGGCGGCGATGAGCTGGAAGAGATGTTCCGGCCGGGCGAGGTCTCGCAATTGATGCTCGCCGAGATGCCGAAGCTGCACTCCGGTCGGCAGATAGTCGCGGACGAGTTCCTGCGCCGGCAATGAAAGCAGCACCTGACCGCCGTGCGCCGAGGAAAGGATACGGCTGACCCGGTTTAGCGAAGGGCCGAAATAATCGCCATCGCGGGGCTCCGCCACTCCGGTATGCAGCGCCATGCGCACTTTCAGCTCCCCCACCCCGTCCCATTTGGCGGCGTGCAGGGCACGCTGAGCTTCCAGCGCTGCTACGAATGCCGCCGGGGCGGTATCAAAGGCGACGCAGAATGCATCTCCAACCGTCTTGAAGATGTATCCGCCCTGCGCTTCGAATGAATGCCGCAGGATTTCATCATGCTGTGCAAGCGCGACACGCATGGCCTCCGGCTGCTGCTCCCATTTCCGGGAACTGCCTTCTATATCGCTGAAGAGAAAGGTGATCGTCCCGCTCGGCCTGTGAGACATGGACGGATGTTGGCTGAGCCGCAGTCGGGAGGCAATCGCGCAACGCTCTTTCCGAAGCTGCACTCGATTTCCACTGTTGGAGGCGAATCACTTTCTGGATCGGCCGCTTTGTCTGTGGCCGTGTTTCGGCATTTTCGACAAGGCGTGGCTCTTGCGGCTCCGATGGAATCTCTGCCGATATAGCGGCGTGCATCTGCGGAGGGATAGCCACTACTTGAGGCGCAGGGTTGATTGTTCCCGCATTCTCCTCCTCCGCCTTTTTCTTTCTGCCGGGTCTGGCGAAGCCCTTCTTCAGCTCATCGACGACCTCCTTGAGGCTGGCCCGCTCGCCATTGCGCCTGAGGCTGTGGTAAATGGCGAGTGCCGCAGCGTAGATATCCACTCCGGTCAGCAGCAGGGAGTCCTTGACCTTTCCCAGCAGCCTCTCGAGCAGGAACTTGAGGCTGCGCAACTGATCCCGGGCAATCA
>CBINJX010000573.1:0-4353 GCA_966251085.1 uncultured Verrucomicrobiales bacterium | reverse complement strand
GCTCTCTATCTCTTCGAGCTGTTAACGGCTCAGAAAAAATGTGGGCAATGACAAGGGGGGAATTCTACCCCCTCAGGGTTCTCCAACTGCCTCCACCCGCGAACATTACCGGTCATCTGGGAGTGAAACTCGGATGAGGGTGTGAGGTCACCCATTCACCTCACCGTGCTGCCGGTTGAGTGGCCGTGGAACTCGGTCGTTTGCAAATGCGAGCCTCCGAATGCTTTCAATTACAGGACCGTCTCAACCTCAGATATATCCATTCCTGCTGTAGAACCTTCCGTGGGGCCGATCGCGAAAGACCAGTGATATGTCGTTATCACGAGCGTTTGGCAGCGGGGTATTCGGAGCATGTTTCCTGACACTCCTTCATGAGGTCCTCCGTCGAGTGATTCCGGAGGCACCGCGAATGGACATTCTCGGGAAGGAGGCGCTGGCGCTCATTTTCCGCGAAACCGGTCATGAGCCTCCGGGTGAGGAGGAGTTGTACTATCTGTCGATGGCGGGAGATCTGGTATCCAACGCGGCATACTACAGCCTGGTCGGAGTGGGCGCGCCGGAAAGGGCAGAGATCCGGGGTGCTCTGCTTGGATTGGGGGCCGGTGTGGGATCTGTGGTCCTGCCTAGGTATCTCGTACCTGAGTATCTCGGACTCGACGAACGGGCGAGTTCCCGCACCCCTGCGACTGCACTGATGACGGTCGGGCTCTATGTGGCTGGAGGTCTCGCGGCTGCGGCAGCGTATCGCATGCTTGGAGTGCACGACGACTGATCAGAGTCGCACCTCCAGCAACGTCCGATTACTGAGACCTTCTATGACGAGAAGGCCGGGACCCGGAAACGTGATCACTTCTCCGGTGTTGACGACATAATCCTCGGGGTCACCCTCCATTGTAATCCATGCAGTGCCCTCGATAACTTGGACCCGCATAGTTTCTCCGGGCGGAATCTGCTGTGATCGAATGATACCTTTAGCCAGGGAGGCACTTTCTGAGTCCTCGACGGAGTGAGTGTAGAGGCCGGCTTGATTCATGCCGGTTGTTTGAGGGTGGGTGACGGTTGAAACGGTGGTCGTCATCTTCTGCTCCTTACTGTGCGCCGGGGTCTGGTGACGGTCGGCTGCCCATCGAGTGGTGCCGCGAGGCTGAAGTGGACTTCCGGAGCGGCGGGCCTCACAGGCTGGCCACCGTCCCATACCTTCAATACCGCTTCACGAACCGCCTTGATTGCGGGATCGTCCGCGCGGGAAGCGAGATAGCCGAGGCAAAGTTGGACCGATGCGCGGAAATGCGGGAGAACGAAGAGCTTCTCAGGTTCAGGGAACACCGCGATCTGTGCGCGGGAGGAGATTGTGATACCTAGACCGTCCGCGACCAGATTGACCGCCGTGAGGTCTTCGTTGGCACGGAACCGTGGCTGGATCTGCAAGCCTTGCTCGCGGCAGATATGCTCGATGGTGCGGAAGTAGGAGCACATCGGAGAGACGAAGATCCAGGGTTTCTGCTCGAGGAGCTTCCAGTCGGGCGCGGTCAGCTCTTCCTTCCAGCTGGCCGGCGCTACCAGGCAAAGATCGACATTCGTAAGTGGATCGAAGGCGATTTTTGGCTGGTTGCACGTACCTTCGAAGAATCCCACCGAGATGCTGCCTTCTTCGAGTCCCTGCAGGATTACTCCGGAGGAGCCGTTGAGCATTTCGACGCGAAGATCCGGATGAGCCTCTGTAAGGGTGCGCAGAATGGGGACGAGCTGCAGGATTTCGGGCCGGTTGTTGAGCCCGAAGACGAGTTCACCGGCGACTGTCTGGCGAAGGCTGTCGGCCGTGTGTTTCAGCTGGCGGGTGGCATCGACCACCTTGCGTGCTTCTTCCTGAAGGGCAATCCCCGCGGAGGTGAGGAGCATTCCACGGGTGGTGCGTTCGAAGAGGCGAACTCCGAGCTCTTCCTCCAGCGCGCGGATGTGCGAGCTGACTGCCGGCTGGCTGGTGAAGAGCTTCTCCGCGGCACGGGTGAGATGCCCTTCTTCGGCAACCGTGAGAAACGTGCGGAGTTGATAGAGTTCCATAGGTGGTGAGCGGCTCGTGGTTTCCGGGAGAGTAAGCTGGGGACTTGCGAGCGGCTAATCGGAAGATCAAATGAGGTAATCCGGAAACCTTATGCCGATGGCGGTGAGCGGTTTTCTGGTGCCGCAGTCTCGACATTTTTGTCGCACCCATGAGCAATTCCCGAAGTTGAGCAATTCACTGCTATGCCTGAGCACTCCTTTTGTCTCCGTATTGCCACGTTCTCGGATGTTCCGCTACTGCTCGGGATGATGGAGGAGTTCTACAAGGAGGAGCAGATTCCTTTTGAACGTGAGAGAGGGCGGACGGCGATCGAGGAGTTGCTGGGAACACCCGCTCTCGGCACGATCTTTCTCGTAATGCTCGAGGAGCACCTAACGAGCGGGGCGCGTGAAGGCGTGGAGAAAGGTCCTTCAGCCGGTAATTCCCGGCTCCTCTCAAGCGTCAAAGGCGCATTCTCAGTCACTCAACCCTCAGCCAACAACCCTCGACTTTCAGAGGAGAGGGCGATCGGTTATCTCGTTGCGATCCAGAGCTTCATTCTCGAATTTGGCGGGCGTCAGACATTTCTCGACGAGCTATATATCTCGGAAGAGTGGCGCGGGAGAGGCTACGGGCGTCTGGCGCTGGCCGCGGTCGAAGACTTTGCCAGGAAGAGCGGCTGCCGCGCTCTACGCCTAGAGGTGGCACACACAAACATGCGTGCGCTCAATATGTACGCACGAGCGGGTTTCGAGCGGCACGATCGTTATACAATGACCAAGGTTCTGCGGTGGTGATTGCGGGCTCATCTGGCCAGTGAGCATGGGGGCTGCTCTATTGCCCGCTCCCATTTCCCATGACGCATTTCCTCAATCTCGCTCTCATTGCTGCAATTGCCTCTCTCTTCAGTGCTTGTGCGACCGTTGAACGATTCAGGCCGTCCACCGGCCAGGGGCGGGTGGTAAAGGGACCGGCGCGGGTGAAGATCGATCTCTCTGCTCAGCGGGCGTATCTTTACAAGAAAGGGGAAGTGATCGCGTCCTCGCGGATCTCCACCGGCCGTGACGGATATGAGACTCCCAGAGGAAAGTTTCGCATCGAGCAGAAACATAAGGATCATCGTTCGTCGATCTATGGTGACTATGTGAATTCCGCAGGACGTGTAGTGGTCGCCGGAGTGGATAACCGTCGCGATAAGAAGCCGGCGGGTACTAAATTCCGCGGGGCGCCGATGCCATATTTCCTTCGCTTCAATGGAGCAATCGGCATGCACGCCGGCAACGTGCCATGGTATCCCGCCTCGCATGGCTGTGTCCGTCTGCCGGTCGGAATGGCGCGGACATTTTACCAGAATGTGTCGGTGGGAACGCCGGTCGTCGTGACGCGCTGAGTTTGCTGACCGTGTAGGAGAATATTTTACGGATGGGGAGTCCCGAACTTGCAAAGCGAGCGGGACTGTTCGAAATCGCTGCGCCACCAACACCCATGCGCTTTCGCCCCATTCTCATGCTGTTGTCGCTCGCGCTCGTCGCTTTTGTTACCGGCTGCGCGGGGCCAGAACCTTATCGCTACAAGTACATCCCTGGGAAAACCGCGATCCTCCGGGATGGTTATGCAATTGCGCCGCGATCGGCGCCTCCGGCGGTACATCAGGCGATCGCCGCCGGTAACCGAATCGCTGGCCTGCCGTATGCCTACGGCGGCGGGCACGGACGAGGAATCGCGAGTGCCTACGACTGCTCCGGGGCTGCTTCGTTTGTTCTCCAGGCGGCTGGAAAACTGCGGAGTCCGACGACTTCGCGGGGGTTCCGGAAGTATGGGGCAAGTGGGAAAGGCAAGTGGATCAGCGTGTATGCGCGTAAGGATCACACGTTTCTCGTGGTGGCGGGGCTCCGCTTCGATACCGGCTACACCGGTGCACCCAGAGGACCTCGCTGGACAACGAAGAGCCGGCCGACAAAGGGTTCGGTGGTCCGGCATCCTCCCGGGCTTTGATCGGGCGTCATTTCTGCGGACGTCTCCCGCTGATGATCAATTGGCGGGAGGTATGGGCGAGGGGAGTTTCATCATAGCTTCCCCAGACTGCCTCGATCTCGAAGCCTGTTGCGACGAACAGAAGCTGGAGTTCGCGGGGAAAATAGACGTGGCTCTCGTAGTCGCTGAGGAATCGCTGCGGGTGTTCGCTATGCCCGCCTGAAAACTGGTCATAGAGGAAGTGGATGGTCGCGCTCTGTTTGTGGGCGTGATAACGCGTGGTGCGGTAGCGGAGGAGGCGCTGGTTTGTATCTGGATCAATCCGGTCCGCATCGATC
>CBINJX010000572.1:0-4354 GCA_966251085.1 uncultured Verrucomicrobiales bacterium | reverse complement strand
ACGGGGATCTCGTGCCGAAAAAGGGGAACGATCTCAGCAAGATCAACGAAGAGGCGCTAGATGAGGTCTGGCGACTGGTGGCCGGAATGAAGAAGGCCGGCATCTACACGACGATTTCTCCTTACTGGGGAAGCCACACCGATTATGAGCAGAAGTGGGGCGTTTCCGATCCGAAATCAGACCGGATGTCGGGCCTGCTCTTTTTTGAACCGAAGCTTCAGGAGGCCTACAAATCGTGGCTGAGGGCGCTGTTCACCCGCAAAAATCCGTACACGGATCTCGCGATCAAAGACGACCCGGCGGTGGCGATTTTCCAGATCCAGAACGAGGATTCCCTGCTGTTCTACACTTCACAGGATATCAAAGGTGAGGCACTCACTCTTCTCCGGAAACAGTATGGCGACTGGCTGAAGAAAAAATACGGCTCGCTCGATCAGGCACTGAAAAGCTGGGATGGCCAGCAGCATGAGCATGATGACTTCTCCGGCGGGGAAGCGGGGCTTTACGATGTGTGGCATCTCACCCAAGAACAAAAGGGCGGCAGGCGGAAACGGATGGCCGATCAGCTCGCGTTCTTTTCGGAGACGATGCACCGGTTCAACACGATGATCGCCAAGTTCGTGAAGGAGGAACTGGGCGCGCCGCAGCTGATCAATGCAGGCAACTGGAAAACGGCGGACGATGTGAAGCTGCTCGACGCGGAACGCTGGTCTTACACCGCGAATGAAGTGATCGGCTCCAATAAATATTTTGCAGTCAACCACATCGGCGAGCGCGCAGGCTCTGCCATTCTGAAGGGCGACTTTTACCAGTCGCGCTCTGCGCTGACCAATCCGCGCAGCATGCCGATTAACTCCAAGCAGGCGATTGGGCATCCTTTCATCATTTCCGAGAGCCAGTGGGTACCGCCAAATTTGTACCAGTCGGAAGGCGCGCTGGCGGTCGCGGCTTACCTGTCACTCACCGGGGTGGACAGTTTTTATTGGTTCACGATCGGACGCGGTTTCCAGCCGCCTTTTGGAAAATGGGATACTACCACGCCAGTCCAGATGGGTATGTTTCCGGCAACGGCGCTGATGTTCCGCAACGGCTATATTCAGCAGGGGGATCCGGTGGTGCACGAGGAACGGGCGCTGTCGCACATTTGGGACCTCCGTTCGTCTATCCTGGTGGAGCAACCCGGCTTCGATCCGAACCGTGACACCGGCGATCTGCCGCCCGAGTCGCAGGTACAGACGGGCGTGGATCCGCTGGCGTTTCTGGCGGGACCCGTTCGGGTGCACTATGGCGGTGATCCCGCAAAGAGCCGGACCGTAGATCTCTCGAAGCTGATCGACAACGAGCGGGGCACAGTCCGGAGCATTACTGGCGAGGTCGAGTTGGACCATCAGAATGGCGTATTGACCGTCAACGCGCCCCGGGCACAGGCGGTCGCTGGTTTCCTGAAGCAGGTCTCACCGATCCGCCTGAAGGATGTCGATCTGCAGGTCCGCAACGATTACGTCTCCATTCAGGTCGTGAGCCTCGACGCCAAAGACCTGGCTCACTCGGGCCACATTCTCATCCAGGCAAGCACCACGGCGCGGCCATATGGATTCGCCGAAAAACCTGCTACCCGGACACGGGACGGCAAGACGGTCGAAGGCCTCGAGATCACCAACCTCGGCACCTCACCGTGGAATCTCGAGGAGAACGACTTCGACGTGACCATTCGAAATGCGCAGGTTTCGAAAGCTTATGTGCTCGATGCCAACGGCTATCCGGTGGCGACGATTCCGCTCGAAAAGCAGGGTTCAACCCGGAAGCTCCACTTTCCCAAGGATGCCTTGTACGTGATCCTGCGCTGACTGCCGGCAGAGGAAGACGAATGGGACAGCAAAAAGCGCATTTTGCGGCCTTCGCTGCCATCGCACTCTCACACTGGAACTTCTCCGCGTGTGGGCTAAGCTCCGGCACTCGCTCATGCGTTTTCCAAGCCAAGTTCCCATTGCCCTGACGGCGCTGACGGCTCTCGCCGTGGCGCAGGATCCGGCTCCCATTTCGCGAATTACGCCTGCACGAGGTGTTCCCGAGGCGGAGACCATCGCCCTTACACCGAGTGATTCCCCTTCCGGCCGGGCGGCTACTGCACCTGCTTCGGAAGACTCGGAGTTTACGCCGACTTGGGAAACCCAAAAGCAGGCGCGTACTTACCTCTTGGGTATCCCGGCACCGCGCGGGCAGATCGTGGATCGTAATGGCAGTCCCCTCGCCCAGACCCGGGTAAGCTACAATCTGGGAATTACTTTCCCCACGCCTCTCCGCTTCAAGGACCGCGAGGTGATCTCTTATGTCGAGGCGCGCGTGAGGGAAGCTCGGAAGCTCACCGGCCGCATGATCTCCGTCCAGGAGGAGCAGGTGCTGAAGCATTACAAAAATCGCGGCATTCTTCCCTTTACGATCGCGCAGGACCTGAAACCTGCGGAGTTGGAGGCTTATCATCAGGCGAAACCCACGAACCTGACGCTGGAGCCTGCATATCAGCGTTTCTATCCGAACGGACAACTCGCAGGTCACGTGATCGGATATGCCGGCCGCGCTGGTCGAAATCCGGATGGTCCGATCCAGAACAATGAACTGCTGTGGCCGAACGCAGAGGGACGTGAGGGTCTGGAGCAAACCTTCGATGCGCAACTCCAGGGGAAGATCGGCCAGTACAATATCGCCTTCGATGCGACCGGGAAGAAGGCATCCGAGCAGGTCTCGATTCCGCCGCAGCCGGGCTACAATGTCATCACGACGCTCGACGAGAACATTCAGCGGCTGGCAGAGGAGTCCCTGGCAAAAGGTACGAAACGCGGTGCGCTCGTGGTGATGGATCCGAACAACGGCGACATCCTTGCTCTCGCTTCCTGGCCCACGATCAATCCAAACGATTTCATCCCGGGCATCTCCACCGAAGCGTTCAAGGCGCTGCAGGAGGACAAGAATATTCCGCTCCTCCCCCGTGCATACCGCTCGGCTTATCCTCCGGGCTCTACCTTCAAATGCTTTGTCGGTCTCGCAGCGCTGCAGTCGGGAAAGGTGGGGCGTTACGATGAGTTCGGCTGTCCGCCCGCTTACAACGTAGGCAATCTCACGTTCCGTAACTGGAAGAAGACGCACACGGGTTCGCTGAATTTTGCGGACGCCCTCACGCAGTCGTGCAACACGTGGTTCTATCAGGTGGGCCTGAAGATCGGAGCCGCTCCGATCATTGACTACTCCCTGCAGCTTGGGCTGGGTCAGAAGACAGGCATTCCGCTAAATGGAGAAGCAGAGGGTCGTATTCCCAATGACGAGTACATGTTGAGGGTGCATAAGCGGAAGATCATGCCCGGCGACGTGGCGAACCTTTCAATCGGTCAGGGCGATACACTCGTCAGCCCTCTCCAGATGGCGCAGGCGATGGCGGTAATCGGCAATGGCGGCACCGTGTACCAGACGCGCCTCGTGCAGCAGGTGCAGAGTATCGATGGGCAGATTGTCACCGCATACAACGTCCGCGCCCGTGGCCAGGTTGTGATCGATGAAGAGGTGCTGAAGGCGCTGAAGCAAGGTATGACGCAAGTCGTCTCCAGCCGCTCGGGCACAGCCAGTCGAGCAGGAGTTCCGGGGATCAAAGTCGCCGGCAAAACTGGAACGGCGCAGTGGGGATCAAAGGAGAATGAACGTACCGCTGCATGGTTTGCTGGCTTTGCGCCAGCAGATGAGCCGAAGTACGCCTTTGCCGCAGTATACGAAGGTGAGGCGAATAATGACGACGTGCACGGTGGCACTCAGGCTGCACCTTTGATCGGAAAGGTGCTCAAGGAGCTCTTCAAAGATGAGCCGAAAGGCGGAAGTAAGAAGAAGAGCAAGAAGGATGGCGCTGACGAAGCAGATGCTGGTGATGAGGACGAAAAGGAGCAAGAGAGCCGCCCACGCCGCCGTCCACGTCCGCGCCAGGAATTGATTGAAGAGGTTGAGCCATTGCGTCCGCCGCCATCCCGCCGCCGTGAAGCTCCTCCGAGGCGTGAGCCGTTCTGGAAGCGGATTTTCGGCTAGAGCGATTCCCTTTTAAAAACCAATTGTGTAAAGGCGGCCCTCTGCGGAGTTCAACGACGCAGGTGCCGCCTTTATCCTGAAAGAGTTGAGGGTTGAGAGCCGCCAACGAGCGGGGCGCGCGTGAAGGCGGGACGAAAGTGCTCAGATGTGAGCGCAAAAGGTCGCTTCAGCCAAAACGGGTAGTCTGATTCCCAGTTACCCCATCCCGGAGGGATACCACCGGACCCCGCGTAAAAAGAATGGCACCCCGGCAGCGGGTGCCGGGAGCGAGGAGCCGATGGGCGGTTTA
>CBINJX010000571.1:0-4366 GCA_966251085.1 uncultured Verrucomicrobiales bacterium | reverse complement strand
CCCCTTGGTTAGGACAGGCCATCCGCCCGGAACTCTTTGCATACCTCGCGGAGGTGAGCCGAAACTCCGGATGTGATTGTTATCGGGTTGGCGGGATGCCCGATCACGTCCACATGGCCGTGCGGCTTTCACGGACGCTGACGATTGCGAAACTGGTCGAAGAGCTGAAGGTCTCCTCTTCCATGTGGCTCAAAACCAAAGGGCGCGATCTCGCCGACTTTGCGTGGCAGCGCGGTTACGGATCATTTTCCGTTGGACCTCGCGATCTGCCCTCGGTGGTGGCGTACATCGACGCTCAGGAGGAGCATCATCGGACCCGCACGTTTCAGGAGGAATACCGGGCGTTTCTCATGAAATACGGTGTCGGATACGATGAACGGTATGTTTGGGATTGAACGTGTCGATGATAGGGCGGGCCTTCAGCCCTTATGTTACTCCACGCCTTTCCTAGGGCTGCGCCCTAGGCTGGTATAGGACGCGCCGTTGGCGCGAAAGGCGGCGCTCCTGCGCTCCTGCGCTCCCGCGCTCCTGCACTCCTGCACTCGCTGTGCCCTGTGCCCTGTGCCCTGTGCCCCTGTGCCCTGTGCCTCCCTCTCGCTCTCATCTCCTCTCCCTGCGGCACTCCACTACCCCGTCTTCGCCTCCTCGAGACACCTCCACCCTAGGGCCGCCCCACCTCTCACCTCTCACTTCCCACGCCCCCTACCCGCCCTGATCCAGTTTAAAATCAATACTCACCTCATAGAACTCCCCACCCAGACCCTCCGGCAGGGGGGCGATCTGGGGCACCTGTTCGGCGGCGGCCATCACGGATTGATCCATGACGGCGTTGCCAGACGAGGAGACGATCTCCTTGGCGAGAATTCTTCCATCACGGGCAATCCGGATCTTCAGCCGTGTAATGAAATCCTGATTGGACCGGACAATACTCACCGGCTGTGACCACGCGCCGTAGAACCAATCCCGGATCATCCCGTGATACGAGCTGAAGTCGGATGCATTGCCGGAGCCGCTGCCTTTGCCTTCCTTGTTCGGCCCTTTGCCGTTGCCGGAACTCTCACCCGCGGAATTCTCTTTCTTATCGCTCTTTTTGGCACTGCTCTCCGCACTCGCCTCGGTACTCTTGGATTTCGCAGGCGTGGTCTCCTCGGTGGCTTTGCTCGCCGCTGGAGTCGCCTTTGGTTCTGAAGATTCCTTCTTTGGCGTCGCTTTTGGAGTGGATGGTGCCGGTTTGGGAGTCGCCTTGGGAGTTGGCTTTGGTGTGTTCTTCGGCTTCGGCTTGGGTGTTGTTTTCGGCGTCGGCTTCGGAGTGGGCTTCGGTGTAGCCTTTGGCTTTGGTTTGGGCGTGCTCTTGGGTGTCGGCTTTGGAGTTGCCTTTGCTTTTTTCGGCGTCGGTTTAGGTGTGGGTTTTGGAGTGGGTTTTGGAGTGGGTTTTGGAGTGGACTTCGGAGTGGGCTTTGGAGTCGCCTTGGGTTTCGGCGTTGGAGTGCTAGGCTTGGGTGTCGCCTTTGGTACCGGTGTAGCAGGTGGCGGAGTGGCAGTGACGATCTCGCTTGGCGCGGGCGCGGGTGGGGGCTCGGGAGCCGGTTTTGGGGCAGGTTTGACCGGGGGGAGTTCCGGCTGGGGATCGGGAATGAGTTGCGGCGCGATCTGCGCCACGGGTTCTGGCGATGGGAGCGGAAGCGGCGGCTCCAGCGGGTTTTCCGACGTCGGGTCGGGTGCGGGCGGCTCAGGCTCCATGGCGAGCGGAGCGGGCTCCGGCATCGCAGGCTCCGGCTGGGTGTAAAGACTGCCTAGCGCACCACCGTCCAGCCAAAGGATCTGCTCCGGTTGCGACTTTTTCTTGAATGCGCCGCTGACGTATAACAGCAGAACGATCACGATATGAACCGCGGCGACAACGAGCAGCCGCCGCAGGAATTGCGCACGCTCGCTTTCCCCACTGCCCGGCGGCTTCGGAGGCCGCGGCGGAAAACCTCCGGGCATCGGAGTCCGCCCCCGCAGCCGCAGCATCTTCTGTCCGGGACGTGACTCGCCCACCTTCACTGTGCGTCTTCAGGCTGGGTGACGACTCCGACCTTGGAGATTTTCGCCCGCTGCACGGCGTCCATCACCTCGATCAGCCGCTGCACGGGGAGATCCTTATGGGAACGGATCACAACCGCGACCCCGGGATTTTCCTGCTTCAGTTGGGTCAGTTCCGTCTGGAGCGCCGCAAGCGGGATCGGCTGCGCATTCAGAGTGATCTCCGCATTCTGCGTGATCGAAATAGTCTGCACCGCATTCGGATCCACTGCATTTGGCGCTGCCTCACTCGACGGCAGTACGAGGTCCACACTCTTCTCCATCAGCGGCGTGGTGATCATGAAAATGATCAGCAGCACGAATGCGAGATCCAGCAGTGGAGTGACGTTCAGCTCACTGAGCGTCTGCAAACTGTGGCGGTCAGAAAAGCGGCGCATGTTGGCGGATCAGGAGCGGGTGGCAGGGTGTCGAGACCAGATTCCAGAGCTAAAAGCGAGCGCGCAAGGCATACGTTTTCTCACCGATCATGGTCCACGTACTTGTGCTCGATCTCGCTCGCGAGTTCGGCGGCGAAATTATCCAGCTCCACCACCATTCCCCGGAGAGTGGTGACCAGGTAATTGTACCCAAACATCGCCGGGATCGCGACGAGCAGGCCGGTGACCGTGGTAATGAGCGCGGCCGAGACACCGGGTGCCATGGCTGCCAGATTTGCCGATCCGGCCTTGGCGACATCGCTGAAGGTATCCATCACGCCCCACACCGTGCCGAGCAGTCCCAGAAAAGGCGCGCCGCTGACGGCCGTGGCGAGCACGATCATCTGTGATTCCAGTTTCAGTGCCGTCTCACCCACGGCCCGTTCCATCGCCGTGCTGATCACACGCATCTGCGCAGGGGAAATCCTCGGCGCGATTTCGAGGCGCGCCCGGAAGGTTTCATCCACCTCGGTTGCTCCCATCAGCTGAAAGGTCAGCTCCTTGCATCCAGCCCGGTAAACGGAATAGACCGGTGCGCCCTCAAACCGCGCCCGCTCCGCATAGAGGCTCAGCGGTTGCCGATCCGCACGGAACCGCTCCAGGAAATACTGCTTCTGCTGCTGGGCATGACGCAGCATCCGGAACTTTGTCCACATCACCGTCCACGAGAAGATAGAGGCGGTAAAAAGGAGCAGCAGAATCAATTTGCCCGGAATCGTTGATTCCTGAAAGGCATAGACGAGCCCGCCGGTGCTGCTCGGCGCGGCCGCAAGGAGGAAAAGGGGGCTCAGAAAAAACGTTGCCGCCATGCGGAGGCCAACCGTTAGTGAAAGTCGCCGCCACTTCAAAGGCAAAGCTCGTGAAAACCTCTTTCTCTCTACTGGCTGTCATCATTGTAATGCTCTCCTCCGCCCTCCGGGCTGCGGAGAACCCCTACGATACCTTTGGCAAGGTTCTGATGCCGCTTGTCAGCGTGCTCGCTGAGAAAGGCAGCACGCCAAATCGGGCGGCGCTGCTGAACATCGAGCTGGAGGAGGCCGCCGACGCGCCGAAGGAACTGAAGGACGCCCGGGTGGAGATCTCGTTTCAGGCTCCCAATAAGCTGAAGATCCAGGGACCGATACTTGGTGAGCAACTGACTATCTGCCGCCGTGGGCAGGAGCTGTGGGTCACGCCCGGCGCAAAAGCGGAAGCACTGATCAATGCCGCAAGCGCGGATAAGAAGCTCCCGCCGCCGAACCCGGATTTTGAACTGGCTCCTTTCAAACTGCCGATTCCTGCAAAGCAGTTGGTCTTCCTGCCGGCGCTTTTCAAAGTGCAGGCTGCCGGCGAGGAAGCGGTGGGGAATCAGACCTGCCGGGTTCTCGACGTGCGGCTGATGCCCGAATTGGAGCGCTCACTCACTGGCGAGAAAGGCTGGTCTGCCCGCATCTGGGTGAACCCGGAGAATAAGCCTGTCCGGCTGCAGGTGAGAAAGGACGAGAAATCCATCGCGACCGTTCGGTTCACCAAAGTGGAGTTTCTGCCTTCGCTGCCCAAGGAGACCTGGAAGCCCGCTCTGGAGCAGGCGGACGATGTGCTCAAGATTACGCCCGAACGGTTTGATCAGCTCGTGCGGGCGTTGGTTGGGGCGAAGTGAGCGGGGGGATCAGCGCTCAGTAATCAGTTCCCGCACGGCTACTTATCTCCTTTTGGATCTGCCGCGCACCGGCAGATCGGAACGGGTCAGCGTGGCGAAGCTGAAGCTGTTTACTGACTTCTGAGCACTGAGGACTGAGTACTTGCTTTACGCCTTCACTCGCCCCGCTCGTTGGTTGCTCTCAACTCGTAACTGCTTCCACAGGCAAAAAGCACACTTGCCGCCG
>CBINJX010000570.1:0-4366 GCA_966251085.1 uncultured Verrucomicrobiales bacterium | reverse complement strand
TCCCGGACTACATCAAGCGCAAGAAGGGGCTGGCGAAGATCAAATATGCCCATCCGCTGCTAAAGAGCGTGACCGAGGATACCTACGGCATCTTCGTCTATCAGGAGCAGGTGATGGCCGCCGCCTCCGTCCTCGCGGGCTACACGCTCGGCGGCGCAGATCTTCTCCGCCGCGCCATGGGTAAGAAGGACAAGGACAAGATGGCGGTCGAGCGTAAGAAATTCGTCTCCGGCGCCAAGGAGCTGCACGACATCAAGGAAGAGAAAGCGAATGAGATCTTCGACTTGCTCGAAAAGTTCGCCGGATACGGCTTCAACCGTTCGCACTCCGCCGCTTACGCCTGGGTGAGTTATCAGACCGCCTACCTCAAGGCGAACTGGCCGGTGGAATTCATGGCTGCGGTCATGAGTAACGAAATCGCGAACACGGATAAGATCAGTATCTTCGTCGCCGAGTGCGCCCGCATGGGGATTCCGATTCTTCCGCCGGACGTGAACCACTCACTGCTGAAGTTTGCGCCGGAATGGACTGAGGTGCCGGTGAAGAAGGAGGAGGGAGTTGCGGAAGGTGATGGTACATCACCGGACGGGGCGAATGGAACCGGCATGCGGAAGGTCGAAGCGATCCGTTTCGGTCTCGCCGCCGTGAAGGGCGTCGGTGAAGTCGCCATGGAGCTCGCCATTGCCGAGCGGGAAAAGGGTGGGGCATTCACTTCGCTCGAGAGCTTCTGCGGCCGGGTGGACACCAAGAAGGTGAACAAGAAGTCGCTCGAAAACCTCGTGAAATGCGGCGCCTTCGACTGGACCGGCGTCGAGCGCGCGCAGCTCTTCGCAGAGATTGATTCCGCCCTGGCCGCTGCCGCGAGCACCCATAAAGATCGCGCTTCAGGGCAGGTGTCGCTCTTCGACGTCTTTGACACAGCAGCCCCGGCTCCATCCGCAAAACGCGCGGTGCAGACGGTGGCCCCGTGGAGCCAGGCGGAGAAGCTCGCCTTTGAAAAGGATCTGCTCGGGTTCTATGTGACCGGGCATCCGCTGGATGAATTCCGGCCGCTGCTCGAGAGCGGGAAGTTTGTCCCGATCGGAAAACTCGGAGAGCAGGAAGATAAGAGCACCGTCTCGATCGCGGGAGCGTTTACGATGGTGGAGAAGAAGTTCTCCAAGAAGGGCGGCAAGCCATTCGCAATCGTGTTGATCGAAGATTTCTCCGGCAGCCTGGAGGTGATGATCTGGGCCGAGGCCTTCACCAAAGCCGCACCGCTGCTGGAGCAGGGGAATGTGGTGAGTATCACCGGTCGTCTCGACCAGCGTGAAGAGGGGCCGCGTCTCTCGGCCGACGAGGTGAAGGCGCTGAAGAAACCCGAGCCGAAGGAAAAACCGGTGGTGCTCATGCTCGATAAGCAGAAGGCAACGGAACAGGACCTGATCACGATCCGTGACATCATCTGGCAGAGCCGCGGCAAACGTCGCGTGGAACTCCGCTTCCGTGGAGAGGACGGCCGCATGATGCGGATCGTACCGAGCGACGAGTTCCGGATCGCCTGGGGACCGGAGACGCAGCAGAAGCTGGCGCCCTGGTTGCAGAGCTGAGGTGATTCGAAAGCGAACCCGGCGGTCGGCGGCGCGACCGCCCTCCGCCGGGAGGCGCTTGCGCCGTAGCGCCAGCCATCTTGGCTGCGGGTGACCGGAGCATCCCTGCTCCGAGTCCTGCGCGTTTCACGATTCACCATATACCTCCGGATCCGCCATTTAGCGGCTCTCAACTCTCAACCCTCAACTCTCAACCGCCTTCTCGTAGGTGAATGCTCGCTCGACACTCGTCGCGTGCTGACGCAAAACCACTGCCTTAATCCGTTAAACACCTTATGCAGCTTACCGACGACCAAAAGCAGCAGGTTTCCCAGTGGATCGCTTCTGGAGCCAAGCTCTCGGAGATCCAGAGCCGACTCGATCAGGAGTTTGGTCTGCGGTTGACCTACATGGATGTGCGTCTGCTCGTGGACGACTTGCAGCTCACGCCTCAGGATACTGTCGAAGAGACCACTCCCGAAGCAACGACCGCCGAAGCGGAAGCGATGCCGCCTGAAGAGGCCGGAGCCGAACCGGACCAGTTCGGCGAAGAGGCTCTGCCGACTGACACGGGCGGTGTCTCAGTTTCAGTCGATCAACTCGCTCGCCCTGGCGCGCTCGTGAGCGGAAGGGTGACCTTCAGCGATGGCCAGAACGCGGAATGGTACCTCGATCAATTCGGCCGCCTCGGCATGGTGCCGGCCGAACAAGGTTATCGCCCGCCGGCTTCCGACGTGCAGGCGTTCCAGCTCGCTCTCGAGAAAGAGCTGATGAAGCGGGGGTTCTGAGCGGATTGAGAGGTGAGACCCGCTTGCGCTGCGAACGGCTTCAGCGCGGCATGGGGGAGCTGGCGCAGGGATCCATGCGCCAGCGTGGCTACGTCCTATCTGTCCCATAGGTCCCATTCGTCCCAGGCACTCGCCTGAGCACTGAGCACTGAGCACTCCCAAAATTTCCTCCTTGTACCCCACATTTCTTCTAGGTGATACATCCTTCCGCGGGGTGCTGCGCGATGAAATCTGTCCGTTTAGTTTACGGGGTTTATAAGGGTTTGCTCACAGAGCTGTTGGGGTGAAAAAAAGCCTTTACACCCGGCGGTTCATTTCCTTACCTCTGCGCCCCAAGCGGGCGTACGCCTGCCCACAACACCAAACCAAACCAAGGAGTATAATGAAAAAACTCGCGTTTAGCCTCCTCGCACTCGCATCCTTCGCCGCCAGCAGCTCCGCTGGAGAGGTGATTTATGCACCGAGCAAGGAAATCAAGGCCCCGGTTGAATATGTTGAAGTTGGTTGCTTCCTCGATCAGGAGCTCCAGCTCGATATCTTCGGCGCTTGGGCTGACGGTAATGGCCCCACCCACGCTGGTCCGATCCGTGAGCACGGATGGGGCGGCGGCGTCGGCATCAACTACTTCTTCCACCGCAACATCGGTATCGGTGTTGACGGCATCTGGCTCGCTGCGAAGGAGAATGCAGCTGCTGATGCTGGCGATGGACGCACCACGTTCCACAACGTGACCGGAAGCCTCATCTTCCGCTTCCCGATCGACGAGGCCTGCCTCGCTCCCTACCTCTTCGTAGGCGGTGGCTTCCACGTTGACGGCGAGCAGTGGGCAAGCGCTCACGCTGGTCTCGGTCTCGAATACCGCGTTGTTCCGAACAAGGTCGGTCTCTTCGCCGACGGCCGGTACACCTATTTCGGTGACCGCTGGGATAACGGCGATCAGGGCTTCGTCCTGGTCAAGGCCGGCATCCGCTTCGTATTCTAATTGCTAAGACGGAACGCGATTCCGTTCTTTTCCGCGCCGGAGCCTTCGGGCTCCGGCGTTTTCTTTGCGTAAGAGTTCAATGGGGAGCGCCGGGTGAGGGGGTTCAGTGCTCAGTGCTCAGTGCTCAGTAATCAGTAATCAGTAATCAGTAATCAGTAATCAGTAATCAGCTCCTGCGCAGTTCATTGTACCGTTCAGGTCTGCTGGTTCAGGGCTTCTCTGAAAGTGCTAAGGGGGGGGGCTGTTGGTGAAGGCCTCACTGATTATTGATTACTGATTCGCTGATTACTTTCTTCACCACTCTCACGCGTCCCTTCGTTCGTTGTCGGCTCTCAACTATTCACTTCTAGAGTTGGATGTGAAAGCCAGTGAGTAAACCTCGTTAATATCGCGAACGAACTTGCATTTTCCGTTTGTCTTTCAAACGCGGCGCTCTACAGTCGCCGCTCATTTTTCTTACGATGTTTCGCGCACCCTCTGAAATGAAGATCTTCACCGGCTCCGCACATCGTGAGCTGGCGCAGCGGATCTGCGCGTCCGTAGGCGTGCCGCTGGGAGATGCCACCGTCAGTTCCTTCCCCGACGGTGAAACCTACGTAAAGATCAATGAGAACATCCGCGGTCGTGATGTTTTCATTGTCCAGCCGACCTGTCCGCCGACGAATCAGAACCTGATGGAGTTGCTGATCATGGTGGATGCCGCCCGGCGGGCGAGTGCGGCTCGGATCACGGCGGTGATGCCGTTCTTCGGGTATGCCCGGCAGGATCGTAAGGATCAGCCTCGAGTGCCGATCACGGCCAAGCTGATTGCCAATCTTCTAACCGCTGCCGGCGTGAGCCGTGTCCTCTGCATGGATTTGCACGCACAGCAGGTGACTGGCTTTTTCGATATTCCTGTCGACCACCTTTTTGCGGCTCCCGTGGTGATCCGTTATCTCCAGCAGAAGAAGTTTTCCTCTCCCATGGTCGTGGCGCCTGACGTGGGGGGAGTCAAGATGGCACAAGCCTATGCCCAGGCCCTTGGGGCG
>CBINJX010000569.1:0-4374 GCA_966251085.1 uncultured Verrucomicrobiales bacterium | reverse complement strand
CGAGGAGTCCGATCAGACGGGAGCCGAAATGTGGCGCCTGGATCGCATCAAAAAGGATCCCGCCATTCTCCAGTCGTGCGATGATTGCCTCGGGTGATTTGCTGGCGAAATCCTCTGCGGCATCCCCACCGGGCATGGTATGCATCGGGAGCGCATAGGTTTCGCTGCCACCATCCGCGTATTCGACCTTCACAAAGGCCAGTTGGGCGGAAGGCCCGCTCGCGGGAGCCCTCACGTCTTTTGGAAGAGGGAGCAGCTCCGCGATCCGAAACCGCACCGGCACGCGAGCCTTCGCCCCGAACCATCTGCACCGCGGCATATAGACCGGGAGAATCGTCTCTTCCAGAGCACGGCGCGGCTCTCCTCGTTCGAATATGTGCTCACAAGAGAAAGGCAATGAGGCGGCGTTCATGATGAAATGAGCGGTCGGACGGTTGTGCACAGGTCATTTCGCACGGCGTTTGGCTCGTACGCCTCCATGAAGGTGTTTTTCTTCACCAGGATCAAACGCCTGTTCTAATTCCCGCAACATTTCAGGCTCATTCCGTTGATGAATCCCTCCCAGACACTTGCCCCATTTACGCGACGCCGTTTCCTGACGACTGCCGCAGCTGCCAGCGCCAGCGTGCTCGGTTTCCCGGCAATCCTTCGCAGTCAGTCGCCGAATAACAAACTCAATGTCGTCGTCATCGGCTGCGGCGGACGTGGTGCGGCGAACATGGGCGCAGTGCTAGGTGAAAACATCGTGGCGCTCTGCGACGTGAACGAGCGGAACCTCTCCGCCGCTGCCGCCAAAGCGCCGGGGGCGAAGACGTATCGGGATTTCCGGAAGCTCTATGATGAGCTGAAGGATTCGGAATTCGATGCGGTGGTGGTGAGTACGACCGAACACACCCATGCCTTCGCGACTCTCCCGGCGCTGAAGCGCAAGAAGCATGTTTATTGTGAGAAGCCTCTGACACGCGATGTGTACGAGGCGCGGATCATTACCGAGGCTGCCAGGGAAGCCGGTGTGGCGACGCAGATGGGCACACAGATTCATGCTGGATCGAACTATCGCCGCGTCGTGGAACTCGTGCAGAGCGGTGCGATCGGTCCGGTGCGGGAGGTGCATGTTTGGGTGGACCGCACGTGGGGACGGCAATCGCCGGAGGATGCGAAGAAATATGGTGACGTGGCCAACACACAGGAGCGTCCGACAAAGGAAGATCCAGTGCCGCCGGAACTCGACTGGGATCTCTGGATCGGCCCGGCTCCGTATCGTCCCTTCAACCATGTCTATTTCCCGGGCAACAAATGGTACCGCTGGTGGGATTTCGGCAACGGCACGATGAGCGATCTCGGCTCCCACTGGAACGATCTCCCCTTCTGGGCGCTGAACCTGGATGCCCCGCTGACCATCGAAGCCGCCGGACCGGCCCCGCATCCGGAAATCGCCCCGGCCACCATGAGCGCCACCTATACCTATGGGGCTCGTGGCGACATGCCGCCGGTGAAACTCACGTGGTACCAAGGCCAAATGAAACCGCCGCAATGGATGGAGAAGCAGATCCCAACCTGGGGCAGCGGTGTGCTCTTCGTCGGCGACAAAGGAATGCTGCTCTCCGACTACGGCAAGCACGTGCTGTTGCCCGAAGAGCAGTTCAAGGATTTCACCCGTCCGCCCAAGACAATCCCGGACTCCATCGGGCATCATCAGGAGTGGATCCACGCCTGCAAGACCGGCGCACCGACCACGTGTCACTTCGGCTACAGCGGCCCGCTCACGGAGGCGAATCACCTCGGAAACGTCGCCTACCGCGCGGCGAAGAAGATCGAGTGGGACGCGAAGAATATGCGCATTCCTAACGCACCCGATGCGGAGCGGTTTCTGAAGCGGGAGTATCGGGCGGGGTGGCGGCTGGTGTGACGACCAATCAGCGCCGCGACACGAGCGGCACCTTGGAGTGCGGTGTCGCGTCGAGGGCGAATGTGGGACGCGCCACCGCCTTGGAAGGCGGGCGAAGGAGGTGGGAACGGCTGGTCTTCGTGGCCCGTACCTGAAGACGTTCCGCGGCTGCAAGGATAGCGCCGCCCTGCCTGCCGCTCACCTGTAGCGATAACGAGATCGCTCATCGTCGGCCCCACTACCGACGACTCAACTCTTCCCCCAAGGCGGTGGCGCATCCCGCCTTCGCCCCCGATGCGACACCGCACTCCAAGGTCGCGCCCCGCTGTGCGAAGCGCCATCCCCATTCGTACCGCGTCGCGCCGAAGCTGCTCACAGCGTAGGCGGATCACCTCCACTCATGCTTCGGATACTTCCGCGAAAGCTCCTGCTTGATCTTCGGATAACTCTCCTTCCAGAAGTTCGCGAGGTTGGAGGTCACCTGGATCGGACGCTGATTCGGTGCGAGGACCTGGATAGTTAGCGGCACGCGCCCCCCGGCGATCTTCAGGTCCTGCTCCACTCCGTAGAGATCCTGAATGCGGACGGCGATGAACGGCGCGGCGTTCGGCGCGTACGTGATCTTGGCGCGGCGACCGTTCGGGAGGTCGATGCGCTCGGGGGCGAAGTCATCCACGAGCTTCTGCTGTGCGCCTTGGAGCCAGCTTTTCACCACGGGCCAGACAGCGCGTTCTTTCACCTCCCGATAGCTGGTGGCGCCGTGACAGATCTGCTCCAGCAACAGACGGCGGTCTTCATCGGTAAGCTTCGGCAATTGCCATTCCGGGAACCAGTCCGCGAGCAGGTTGAGACGAATGATCCATTGGTCGACCGCGTAGTCCCAGTTCTTGAGTTCGCAACGTCCGGCTTCCACTTCATCGGCAAGGATACGCCCAGCCTCGCCCGGCGGCACCTGGTCGGTGTCTTTGGAGCGCAGCACGAGATCGCGGAAGCGGACCATCTTACGCGCAACGACCCGGCGCAGCATGGTATCGAAGCGCACCTCGACACCTTCGCTGAATGCCTCCGGGAACAGATCCCGCAGCCACTCCTCCTTGATCAATGTGGCAAGCGTGAGCAGCACCTCGGGCTCACCCTTGATCTCCACCTCGCGCACTTCGCTCGCTACAAGCAGTGGGGCGTGATGCACGGCGCTTTCGCGGGCGAGTACACCTCGACGGCCGTGGACGAGTGCACAGCGCAGGGTGCCTTGGTCGAGCCGCATCGCGACGAGATCCGGGAAGCCGGCGAGCACACACTTCTGGATCGCCTCCTCCTGCTCCTCTGTTTTGTCGCCCACCTCGGTGTTCAGTCCCTCATCCTTTGCAATGCGCAGGAATTGATCCGCCAGCGCCGCAGCTTCGCGAGCCGCTAACGGGTTAATGCCGAGGTCGCGGCAGACCTGTTGATTGAACTTCCGCTCGTACGCATAGCGGTGAGCGCGCATGAGCAGGAAGAAGTCGGAGTCGGCTTTGTCGCCGAGCACGTTCTCCCGCTGCTCCTGCATTCCTTTCCCTTCCGCTCTCCGGAGAATGTTTCGCCCCTGCGTGAGTGCTGCGACCAGTGCAACGGCGGGCACGCAGCCGAGCTCGTCGGCGGCAATAAACATCCGCGCATATCGCGGATGCGCCGGGAAGGCGAGCATGCGGCGCCCCATGGGGGTGATCTGGGAAACTCCGGCTTTCTGAATCGTGATCGCGCCGAGATCCTCCAGCAGGGTCTCCGCACGTTGCAGTGAACGGGCATCCGGTTGCTCGAGCCAACGGAACTTGGAAATGTCATCCACCCCGCTGGCCTTGAGCGTGAGCACGACCTCCGCCAGATCGAGCCGCCGAACCTCGGGGAGTTCCTGCGGCTGACGGTCATAATGTTCACGCTCGGTCCAGAGTCGCAGGCAGCGTCCGGGTGCGGTACGCCCTGCTCGGCCTGCACGCTGGTCTGAGGAAGCGCGGCTGATCCGCTCGACGAGCAGCGTGTTGATGCCGCGATAGGGATCGAAGCGCGCCATGCGGGCGAGGCCGCTATCGATCACCACGCGGACACCTTCAATCGTGAGCGAGGTTTCCGCGACGTTTGTGGAGACAATGATCTTCCGCTTATCGTAGCGAGCGACCGCGGCGTCCTGATCCTGCACGGGCAACTCTCCATGAAGGGGAAGGACGATGAACTGCTTGCCGAGATGCGAGTCCCGGATGCCTTGGATGGTCCGGTTGATCTCATACGAACCGGGCATGAAGATGAGCACGTCCCCCTCGGAGTCGTTGGCGATCCGCTCCAGTTCCTCGACCGCAGCCTCCCACACCGGCCAGTCACCAATGGAGGACGGCAGATATTCGATATCGACCGGGTAGGTGCGTCCGCCCGAGGTGAGGACCTCGCAGGGGGCGAGATAGGTATTGAGCGCACCGGTATCGAGCGTGGCCGACATCACGATCAGCTTCAGGTCG
>CBINJX010000568.1:0-4375 GCA_966251085.1 uncultured Verrucomicrobiales bacterium | reverse complement strand
GTGAACACAGGCTGCTGGAAGTGCTTGAAGCTGAACTTGGGGATTCTCTCACCTTCCAGATTGGGGACTCGATCTCCCGTACGCAGCAGAAGCGAGGGGGAGCCCAAAGGCCCTTCGAAGATCCCTCGGAACGATCGGTTTCCTTTTCTCACAGTCGCAAGCCAACCTGCCCGATCCCCCCCGGAAATGATCGACGGACACCCCACGTCACGCCAACGCCCCTTCTCTACCCCGGGCACTTCCGTGAGATTGGTCGCCAACTCTCTTTGCACAGGGTAATTTGCCCGAATGGACACCTGTGCCGAACTGGTCGCGCCGCGGTGATCGGTGATGGTGTATGAAAACGAATCTACACCTTCGAATGCGACACCCGGGTTATAAACGATCCTGACGCCATCCGTTGACACACTCCCCAGGGGCGCTGTGCCCACCGATAGCACCGCTATGGCATCCCCGTCAGGGTCACTATCGGTCGACAGCACATTGAGCGTAGCGGTGCCGGGCCCGATCGTGAATACGTCGGGCTGAGCGACCGGCGCACGGTTCGTAAAGGTAATGGAGCCCGATGCACGGGCGCCACGTCCATCCGTGACCGTAAAGGCAAAACTATCATTCCCCGTGAAATCCAGCCTCGCGACATACCGGATGCCGCCTTCCACTACCGAGACATGGCCATGAGGTCCCTGCTCTACAGTGGTGAGAGTAAGTTCGTCGCCGTCGTCGTCACTGCTGATCGAGGTAAGGCTGATCAGCGTTTCGCCACCGGGCCCGAATGCAGGATGAATGCTCTGAGTCGCTGCCGTGGGCGCCTCGTTCGTCAGCGTGATCGTTCCGGTTGCCACTCCCCCAGCCCCATCCTCCACCGTAAAGGTAAAGCTGTCGTTGCCTTGGTATCCCGGGCCGGTGACCGAGTAGGTTATTTGATTGCCCTCAAAACTCACGCTCCCGTGACTTCCCTGGGTCACTTGCGCAATCCGCAACTGATCGCTGTCGGAATCGTTCAGCAAAGGATTTACGTCGATCGTGAAACTGTTGCCGGCGGGTGAATGCAGTGTCTTATCTCCGGCAGAGGGTGCGGCGTTCACCAGCGTCACGGTTCCTGTTGCCGTTCCGCCAAAGCCGTCACTCACCGTGTAGGTGAAGCTGTCGTTGCCGGTAAACTCAACTGCATTGCTCCGAACGCGATAGGTAAAAGTTGTCCCATCCAGCGTCACATCGCCATAGGCGCCCTGCGTATGCGCGGTAATGGAAAGCTGGTCGCCATCCGCATCCGAGAGTTGCGCACTCACGTCGAGCAATGCATTGCCGTTTGCATCGAGCTTCGCATGCCAGAGACGGGTCTCCGCCTGGGGTGCCGTGTTCGCCGTCTCGAATTCGAGAACTTCACTTCGGACCGGGCCCGCTATGCCGTTCCGGGCCTCGACTTGGAAGGAGTACTTCGTGTGTGGCAGCAGGCCAGTGGCAACATGCGCAATCTCCCGGGGCCCGCTCGCAGCTGGGATGGACGCGGTCGTCAGGACAGCGTTTGCCATGCGGAAGTCCGCCGCCGTGACGCCTGAATTCGGATTGACGATTGCACGCAGCTTCGCAGATCTGGGCGTGATCTCCGACGCCTCCATGCCGCTGATCGTTGGGAAGATATCCAAGCTGAATACCGTTCCCCCGCCGCCGCGTCCTCCCGTGGAGGTCGTGCCGTAAAGATCGCCATCCAGACCGACAGTCACGCCTCCCAGAGGGGTATCGCCGTCAATTCCGGTGAAGTTCTTGAGAGTCGTCACCGTACCAGACGGGGTGACTTTGTACACCGAGCCGGGACCGCCAGCCACGCTCCGGCTGGTCGTTCCATAGAAGTTCCCATCCGGTCCCATCACCGGCCCTGCCATCGGCGTAGAGCCCTTGGCGCCGCCGAAATTGGTCACCACGCTATAGGTCCCATCCAGCGTACACCGGATCAGCGCTCCCGAGTCGCTACCGCCGTTATAGAGAGCAATGCCATACAAGTGACCATCCGGGCCGAAGATCAGGCCATCCTGAATTCGGTAAGCAAGATAGGGAATCCGAGCGATTACAGAATACACCCCCGTAGGTGACACACGAAAAACCGTACCCATCCAGTCACCACCCCAACCGCTATGTGTGGTGCCGTACAAGGAACCGTCAGGCCCCTTCACGAGCGCTCCACCGGGAAAACCTCCGTGGAGGGTGTTATTGAAGTTGTGAATGATAGAATATGCGCCTGCCGGCGTCAGCCGATAGATCGACCCGGAATTGGTATCGCCGTTCTGCGAGAGCAGCCCGTAGAAGTTTCCGTCATCTCCCTCAACCAGTCCTCCGGCTGCAAGTACGGAGCCGCTGACAGTAAAACTGTGGAGAATCGTGTACTCTCCCGAAGGGGTCAGGCGGTAGATCGTCCCACGGCCATTCGGCCCCTGACCGCTGGTCACTCCATAAAAATTCCCGTCGCTTGCCTCGATGAGACTGCCGACCGGAGAGATCCCATCCGCGCGAGCAAACGAGTGCAAGACTTTCACCTCTCCCTGCGGGGTGACCCTGTAGACGACGCCTCCTCCCGTATACGCAGTTCCATAGAAATTCCCATCGCTCGCCTGAATCAGCCGGCTTCGCGGATCAGATCCCAGGTTTTTGTCGTCGAAACGTGCGATCGGCGTGAAAACCCCAGCAGTGGTCAGCGAAAAGAATACTCCGCTTGCTTGCCCCACCGCTCCATAGAGCACACCGTCTTTCACCGCCAGACCCGACGTTGGCCGTTCGCCCTCGGTCGAACTGAACGAGCGGAGCCGTGTGAAAGTGCCAGTGGTACTCAGACGAAACAAAGTTCCATACTGGTTGGCTCCGCCTGTTCTGGTCGTTCCATAGAGATTTCCATCCGGCCCGAAGACCACCGAATTTGGCGTTACTCCGTTGGCACTGGTAAAACGGAACAAAACGGTGAAAGCCCCCGTCGGCGTCATCCGGAACACAGTACCCGAGTGGTTGGTCGCACCGGCGGAAGCGGTTCCATACAAATTACCATCCGGCCCGCGCACCATCGCGCTGAGGATCGTGGCCCCCTCAGTCGGCCCAAGCACATGCAGGCTGGTGAACACCCCGCTGGTGGTCACCTTGAACAGGACTTGTCCATCGACCAAGGCACCGTAGAGAGCACCGTCGTTCCCCTTGGCCAGACGTGCATAGGGATGCCCTACTGCCCCCTCGGGAATCGAGTAGACTACGGTTACCGCACCGGCAGGCGTAACGCGGTAAATGCAACCCTTGTTGACTGCACCGCCCAGAGGCGTGACGCCGTAGAGGCTCCCATCGTTGCCCAGGGTGAGCCCGCTACGGGGATTGGCGCCGTTCAGGGAATTAAAATGGTGCAGGGTGGTCAGTTCACCAGCTCGCGTGATCTTGAAGATTGTCCCGTAGCCGTGGTTTCCACCTTCAGTCGTCACTCCATAAAAAACGCCGTCCCCGATCTCCACCAATGCGCCGACGGGGTCGGCTCCCTGCTTCTGGTAGGATCGGAAAATGTGAAGGGGCGTCACATTCCCTTCCGGCGATATCCTGACGATCAATCCCTCGCCGTTTGCCGTCCCGCCTCCCACACACCCGTAAAAATTACCGTCACTTCCCGTTATAATGTTCTCTGATGGATCCCCGGAGAGATGAGGAAAATCGAAAAGTGTTCGAAATGTCTGCCCCATTGAGAACGGGGCAGCAGCAAGAAACGCAACGGCGACAATAAAGGCGGGGAATATCCTCATCTTCAGGAATAGGTGGAACCTCCCCGGGGAACCAGGCCACCCACGACGAAGGCGCGGGCACCCTAGCAGTAGATCAGAACATGGCAACCCAGCTGTCGCTGAAGATTGAGATGGAGATGCACGGAGTGGAGGCGCAGATGAAATGAATTGGCGGCCTACCACCACGGGCAGGCTGGAATCCTTTTCACTTGGGCACCGACTCTCGGGGCGGGTATTCACCGCTTCCCGCAACGATGGGCGACGGGAAACAGCTCTTATGACGCGAGTGCGAGGCGATTCGGAGGAAGCGAGTGCTGGTGAAGATTGTTGGGGAGTAGGTCGCCCCTCTGAAGTTGATACAGATCGTCTGCGGCAGCACGGCTGTTGTTGGCCTGAAAGGCCAAAGGATAATAGCCCAGGGCAAGACCAGCCGAAGCGACAGCGAAGGTGGGTCGCCGCCCTGGGTAGCTGTACAAAAGCGGCATGTCCCCTGAAGGGGGACGGGAGTGGTGTGAAATAGGACAGACACCGCGAGATGTTTTGCGCCGGTCTTCTGCGATCTAGGACATGGCAACACCGCACAAGGAAGCTCAACTCGCGCTTTTCGGGCTAACGAACACGTTTCTTACCAG
>CBINJX010000567.1:0-4377 GCA_966251085.1 uncultured Verrucomicrobiales bacterium | reverse complement strand
AGCATGTCCTGAAGCGCATCGTAGAGCGGCCGCAGGTAAGGCATGATCTTCTCCTTCAGGTCACCGGGGAGAAAGCCGAGCGCCTCACCGGCTTCCACGGCAGGACGAGTCAGAATAATTCGCGCTACTTTCTCCTGTTTCAGGGCCGTCACCGCCATCGCCATGGCAAGGTAGGTCTTGCCAGTTCCCGCCGGTCCGACACCGAATACCATGTCATTATTCCGGATCGCCTCGATGTAAGCACGCTGGGTCGGCGTCTTCGGGATAATCGGGCCTCGGCGCGGCGAGACCAGAACCTTCGTGCCACTCAGCTCATCCAATCCCGTGCGCTCCGGTTCGAGCACGGATTGCAGAGCATAGTTGAACTCGTGCCTGCGGATGGCGACACCGTTCTGCCGGGCCTTGTCGAGCTGTTCGAAAATCTTGCGAACTTTCTCAATCTGCTCCGTCTCCCCCTCCACACGCAGCCAGCCTTCGCGCGTCGTCAGCTTCACCCCGAGCGCCTCCTCCACTCCCTTCAGCAACTTGATTTCGTTGGCGTAGAGCGATTGAAGAACGCGACCGTTCTCAAATTGGAGTGTTTGAACGTCTGGCACAGAAAGAAGAGTGGGCTAATCGCCCGGGAATTTATGGCATAAAAAGCCTGCGGCGAGCGTTCGCATGTGCCGCAGGCCTGCCTGTATTGAGGTTAAAGCGCGCTCATCGGAGCAACGCTGGTAAAGAGAGAGACATCTCTGGGGCTTAAACCGTTTGAGAAAAAACATCCCGGAATCTCGCCGGGATGCAAAAACGTCCGCCACCTCCCTCGGGCTGACGTTGGTGGCCCACGGATTTGCCGTGGGCCAACGGTAAGTCCCCGTCATTGGCTATTTGAAGCCGTAGGAGAGCGCCCAATGGGTCCGCTCTTCCGGCGAACTCTCTACCTCGACGATGAGGTAATAGCTTCCCGTCTTTTTCGGGACCACCCGCGCAATCGCCTTGTGGGGCATCTGCTTTGACTCAACCTCGGCCAGGTTGCCATCGCTGTCGTAAACGTGAACCGAGATCTTGGCCTTGGGTGTGTCCGTCCCCATCCAGAACCAATACTCGTTTCCCTTGAAGAGCTGATGGACGATCGCTTTTGACTGCTTCACCGGCAGATCCCCACCCCAATAGTCCTCACGGACCGTAAAGCCCTGCTTCACATACGGGTTCGCAGCTTCGAGCGCAAACGAGAGTGCGTCATCGATCGTGGCAAACACGGGCGCTGCACTCAACGCCAGCGTACAGATGCTTAGTATCAAAAGTGCAAATCGCTTCACAGAATGCCTCCTTATTTATTTGGCTTCGGATTGATGGCCCCTACGAGCCTTTCCGCGATTGCACCAATCTCCTTCACAGTCTTTTCCGAGATATCGGCATCGCCGGTGCCCATCAATGGACGGATCTCCACAAGCCCCGCCTTCACCTTCTGAACCAGCGGGCTATCTTTGACTTTCTCACTCATCCCACTGATGCGCTGCTCGAAGTGCTTCACGAGCAACGGCTGGTGGAGAAGGCCCGCGCCCTCCCGGCTGAAGTCCCGCTGAACCACATCCGTAAGCGCTTCCGTACCTCGCAGCCAGCCACCGAGGCTCACGAGTTGGGCTTGATCCTCGCTATTCATCAGGACCATCGCGTCTTTGACGTCGTCGAGCGCGCCATCGAGTTCTTTGCGGACTTGTGGCCAATTTTTCTTGTTTGCAGCCTCAATGATCGCGTTGGCACGCTTCACTACGGCTTTCTCGACTCCAAGGGCCTTGGAGAGATTGCGGACACTATTTCCGATGTCACGCACGGCATTGGCGTTCTCCGCTTCCACTGCGATGAAACCTTCTGCGATCACAGTGCCCAGGACCAGAGCGGTCTGCTCCGGGCTCGCCGAAGGGCTGGCCCGCTCCATGCGGAGCACATCGGACCAGTTTGGTTTCCCCAACTTATCCAAAATCAGGAAAATCTCGCTTGGCAGCGGTACAATGATGTTTTCGACCACACCTGCTTGATCGGTGAGCTTTTGAACATCGATACGCTGTGGCGGTTCGGCCACGGCAGTGGTTGTGGCAACTGCCAGGGCTAGTAGGAAAGTTTTCGTCATAAAGAGAAACCAAACATCCTGAGAAACGCGGAAAACTCAACCAGAGCGTGTATTCCACGAGCAAGCATTCTTTCACCACAGAGGACGCAGGACGCCCCCAACGTGAAAAGAACGGCTCGCAGTTTCCTGATTGACACCGCCTTCTCTTTAACTTCGCAATCCGCGCCCTGCATGGAGTTTCCTCCGCTCGATTTTTCTAAAATCCGTACCTACCCGGTCGCGGAACGCGCCAATAAAGTTGCCGTCGAATGCTTTGCCAAGCCGCACGTGGCTGGCTCCAGCTTCCGCGATTTTCTCGACCGGCTCCCGAGCTTTCTCGCCGTGGAGGACCTGAGAAAAACGGTCCGCGCCATCGCGACAGCCGTCCGGAACAAGCGTCCGGTGGTACTGATGATGGGCGCCCATTCGATCAAGGTGGGCCTGAATCCGATTTTCGTGGATGCAATGCGGCGTGGAATTATCAACGCCGTGGCATTCAACGGAGCCGGAGCGATCCATGATTTCGAGCTCTGTTACCAGGGCGAAACCAGCGAGGACGTCCAGCGAGGGCTGAACGACGGAAGCTTCGGGATGGTGGATGAGACCGGGCGAATGATGAATGCGGCCCTCGCCGATGGTATCGCACGCGGACTCGGTGCAGGCCGGGCTCTAGGTGAAGCAACGAAGGGCTTCCCAAATCGCCACTTTTCCATGCTCGCGACGGGAGCAGACCTCGATATCCCGGTGACGGTCCACGTGGCCGTCGGCACGGACATCATCCACCAGCATCCCACCACGAGCGGCGCGGTTCTGGGCGAGGCTTCTTATCGCGATTTTCAACGCTTCGCGGCCGTCTGCGCGCAGCTCGAGGGGGGCGTCGTACTGAATGTCGGAAGCGCGGTGATCATGCCGGAAGTATTCCTGAAAGCGCTCACGATCGCGCGTAATTTGGGAAACAAGGTGGAGCGCTTCACCACGGCGACCTTCGATATGACGCGGCACTACCGTCCGAGTGAGAACGTCCAGCGCCGCCCCACCGCACTCGGCGGTCAGGGGTTCTATATTGTGGGTCACCACGAGGTGAATATTCCCCTTCTCTTTGCTGCCGTCGTTGAAGAGCTGGGTGCATGAGGCACGGAGGAAGTGCTCAGTAATCAGTAATCAGTAATCAGTAATCAGTGCTCAGTGCTCCGTGCTCAGTTGCGGCACAGTCACTTCTTTCGTTCGGATCTACCTTTCCGTGGCTCTCAACTCGCAACTCGCAACTATCAACTCACCCACCCCACCGCGCACATGAATCGCTCTCGCGTTGACGATATCCTGAATTCCAAGAAACGCATCCTGGTCGCCGGTGAACTCATCCTCGATGAGTTCATCTGGGGCAAAGTCTCCCGGATCTCGCCGGAAGCCCCCGTGCCGGTGGTGGAGGTCGTGAAGGAGAGCTACAATGCGGGTGGCGCTGCAAACGTCGCACGCAACCTGCGGGAGTTCATCGATGATGTCCACATGCTCGGCCTCGCTGGTCAGGGTGTGTACGCTGACTGCCTGCACAAGCTCCTCGTGGATTGTGGGATCCATCTCGACTGCGTGCAGGTCGATCCCACGTACCAGACGATCTGCAAGACCCGTATCATCGCGCGGCAACAGCAGGTAGTACGCGTAGACCGGGAGCGCCGCACTTCCTTCACCCCGGAGCAGCGTGCTCGGGCGATCTCCCGCTTTGAAGAGCTTCTCCCCTCTCTGGATGCGGTGATCCTGGAGGACTATGCAAAGGGGCTGATGGATCAGCCACTCGCGGATGCGATCATCGAGCGTGCACGGGCTGCGGGAAAGATTGTCACCGTCGATCCAAATCCCTCCAACGGTGTCCAATGGCATGATGTGACCAGCGTCACCCCTAACCGTACCGAGGCATTCCGCGCAGCGGGTGTGAACTGGGAGGACCCGATCGACCCGGCCACGGAAGACCGCGCCCTCATGGAAGTCGGTCAGCGGCTCCTGGAGAAATGGCGCTGCGATCATCTGCTGATCACCCTCAGCGAGCAGGGCATGATGCTTTTCCAGCGCGGGCAGGAGCCTTATCACATCCCTACACGGGCACAGGAAGTGTTCGACGTCTCCGGCGCCGGCGATACCGCCATCGCACTCTTCACCGCAGCTCTCGCGGGTGGCGCCACGCCCGCTGAGGCTGCGGAGATCAGCAATCACGGCAGCGGCATCGTCGTCGGAAAGATCGGTACCGCCACCGTCACGCGGGAAGAACTACTCGCCAGCTTCCCTGAATA
>CBINJX010000566.1:0-4380 GCA_966251085.1 uncultured Verrucomicrobiales bacterium | reverse complement strand
ATCTGCAGCTAACGTTCCGTAACCACGTTGGCGATTTCCTAATGGCATCGGTTACGGAAGGAGCGGCGCGCAGCAAATACCTGAAACGAATCGACGGGCGCCCGCGGGAAGTGGAGGAGATGCTGAGATACTTCCGTCGCGGAGGCCGGCAAATGGCCCGTAACCCGATTCTCGCGCCGTGGTTTGCGTTTGCCCGGCTTTCCCCACGCCAGTTCTCGCAGCGTGCACCGCAGGTCGCAGCAAATATGGCGAGGGGCGGTAACCGCAGATTTCCCGTGAATGCCGCTGTGGCTGCGATGTTTAAAGAAAAGGCACCTGCGTCGCTCGAAGAGGTTGCCGGCTACTATTCGCAATTGTTTGCCGAGGTCGCGGAACGTTCCAAGGCGGAGGAAGCTGCTGGAAAACTTGCTGCACAGCAGCGGCCCCGGAGCGTTGTCAGTTCGGTGACTCCATCCTTGGGGCCGGTGAGCGCACTGGCGAGTGCCTCGATACCGGCAAGCCTGCCACTTCGCTCCAAGCGGGGCGGGGCTCCGGAAAAACCGGTGATCTCGGATTTAGCATATGCCGAGTTGAAGAATGCACCGTTTGCCCGGGATCCGCTTGCATCGTTCGACCCGGAGGAGGACGCCCGATTGCTTCCACAGAGGGCACAGCGCCGCCTCGCGTTGCTGCTCCAGAAAGCGGCTAAAGTGGATCTGACCCATCCGGGAGCGCCGAAACGTGCAATGGCGGTCGAGGATGCGGCAAGGCCGGTAAATTCTCCGGTGTTCATCCGTGGAGAAGCGAACAACCGTGGGGAAGTAGTGCCGCGAAGATTCCTGGAGGTGTTATCCGGTCCGAATCGGCCGGAGTTTACCAACGGCAGCGGCCGGCTGGAGTTGGCACAGGCGATTGCCTCAAAAGCGAATCCTTTGACTCCCAGGGTGATGGTAAACCGAATCTGGCTGCATCACTTCGGTGATGGGATCGTCACCTCCCCAGACGATTTTGGCACGCAGGCCGCGCCTCCAAGTCACCCGGAACTCCTCGATTATCTGGCCACTCGTTTCATCCAGAGCGGTTGGTCGGTGAAGGCAATGCACAAACTGATCATGCTCTCGGCAACTTATCAGCAGCGGAGCGAGACGAATCCTCAGTATGCCGTCATCGATCCGAACAATCGCTTGCTGTGGCGTTACAACATCCGCCGCCTCGATTTTGAACCGCTGCGTGACAGCCTGCTCTATATCGCGGGTAAACTGGACACGAAGATTGGCGGGCAGCCGGTGAACATCCTTTCGGAGCCTTATTCCATGCGGCGTTCGGTGTATGGTTATATCGACCGGGCAGATCTTCCCGAGATGATGAATCACTTCGATTTTGCGAATCCCGGGATGCCGCTTGGAAAGCGGCATGAGACTACGGTTCCCCAGCAGGCGCTGTTTATGATGAACAGTCCGTTGATGGTGGATGTCGCGAGACGGTTGCTGGCACGTCCGGAAATGGCGCCGGCAAATACCGACGAGAAGAAAATCCACGCGCTCTATTGGATGGTGTACCAGCGCGCCCCGAAACCCGAAGAGATTCAGCTCGGGCTCGGATTCATTGCAGTGGCGACTGCTAGTTCAAATGAGCAAGCGGAAGACGGAGAGCCCGAAACCGAGACGACCCTCGAAAGGCCCGGAGCGCGGTTCCGGAAATTTGCGCAAATCAGGAGGGAGCAGCTCCGGAAAAGGCTCCAGCAACAGCAAAATCGCCGCAGAGGCGGAATCGTGCTCGAGAACGAGGGCGAGAAGGTGGACCGCACTCCACTGACTACGTGGGAGAAATATACCCACGCGCTCCTGATGGCGAACGAGGCGGTCTATTACAACTGATCGATGCGGGTTTCGATCACCGCGTGGTTAGCGGTGACGCAAACGCGATGAGGCTGCTCATCAGGATGGCCATCTCCAGACTCCACGCAATCAGGACCAGAATCAGGACATTCCGGAAGGCACGATCCGGGACCAGACGGTGAACCAGAAGGAATCCGATGGAGGCGATTGCAATTGCGGCAATCTCCCCGGCGCGGAGCAGAAACCCGGATTTTGCACCCGCCAGAAGCATGCGGGTAAGTACCGGGAGGGGAGCCGACGATTCGCCACTTGCGTAGTACGATCCGAAGATCGTGCTGCAGTTCGTCAGCAGCCGGCCTAATAGAAAGGCGGAGAGTGCGGGTGCGGCAACGGAGAGAAAGCAGATGAAGCGATGGCGCATTGTCAGGCCTTTCATCCTGAAAACCGGGTTGAGAGTTGAGGGTTGAGAGTTGAGAGCCGCGAAAGAGCGGATCGAGAGCTCTTCGTGAACTCACCCGGGAGTGAATGAACGGAAGACGTCATCTGCTATGGAAATATCTGTGTCTGTGTTGGATTGCGAAACTTCGCTGGGTGTTCCATCTCCGTTTCCGGATTCATGATGTTGCGAATCCCCTTGGGCACGGCTCCCGATTGCAAACCAGCGGTTAGTGCACTCGCAGTTGGAGTCCGTCGTAAAAGCCCGGGCGAAGAATGCGTCGCTTATTCATCAGAAAGCGAACCCAAATGAGAAGTGCACCGCACCCCAATCCTCGTTTCTCTTCGGGTTTGGATTGATGCCTACGTCCAGCCGGACGGGGCCGATTGGGAGCTTGTATCTAAGGCCGGCGCCAAGCGCGAAGCGCATGTCTTCGATCCCGGCATCACGGAACTCCTGGATAAGATTGCCCGCATCCGCAAACACTGCGCCATAAAGGGCTCCACGAATTGGAAAATCCAACTCCAGGTTAAAGACGGTGAACGCTTCTCCGCCGATCGGATATCCATCCGGGCTCTTCGGACCGAGTTCACGTTCGTTGAAGGATCGAACCGTTGTTGCACCGCCCACAAAGAAGCGCTCATCGATCGGCACCGACGTGAGCGGGAAGATGAATCCACCCCGTACGCCGGCGGCCAGGAGCATCTGCTTGCCGATCGGCCAGTAGTAGCTGAGGCGTGCGGTCGAGCGCACAAAAGCGACCTCACCGGCAATGACGTTGCCATCGAGGGAAGTATTCAAGACCCAGCCACGGGTGGGATTGAGCGGATGATCCCTGAAATCATAGCTCTGTGTGAAGCCGAACGTAGCGATCTGATATGCCGTGGGCCCGAGATAAATCGGATCGATCGCCGTTTCGGTGATCTCCACATTTTCGAGCTGCAGGAATGTGCCAAGCTCGATGTTCTTGGTGACTTTCCGGATGATATCCGCGCGGCCGCCGGTCTCCTGTTTGGTATATCCCTCCTCGGTCCGATCCTGAGCATACAGGCGCGCCCTGAGTTGGTTATCGCTCTCCAGGAACCACGGATCCACGTACAGCAGTTCCGCTCGCAGGGCTCTCTGTGAACGCTGAAACTCCAGCGAGAGGGGACGTCCGTAGCCGAAGAGATTTCGATCAGCCAGGCGCATGCTGAGAATGAAACCCTCGTAGGTGCTGAAGCCAATGGACGTGCTGAACTCTTTTGGCTTCGCCTCCTCCGCTGTGATGTCGATACGGATCGTGTTGTCCGGCTGGGGGACGGAATTGATTCTCAGGTTGGAAAATAATCCGGTGCGGAGTAATTCGCGGTAAGTTTCATCAAGCTTTGCTGGGTCGTAGATTTGACCGCGCAATTTCCGGAAGCGGTTCAAGACCACTGATGGTCGTAACTGATCGAGCCCCGTTACCGTCGCGCCATTGAATCGGTACAATGGTCCAGGCGTCACCATGAAGCGAACCGGAACGAGTCGATCGTACCCGCTGCCATCGGGTGCCCGCCGGGTCGGGACCGCTTGTGCGGGATCACTCTCCGCCACCACACCCGCAGTGAAATACCCGCGGGATTTGTAGAAGAACTGGAGATTGCGCTCCATCGTGTTCACCCGTTGAGTCGTATAGGGGCGATCGAGAGTTTCTCCCAAACCTGCGATTAGTTCCCCACGGGGAAAAAGGGTCTCGCCCGTGAACGTGACATTTCCAAATCCGTAGCGAGGTCCTTCAGTGATCCGGACCAGGACGTCCGCTGTGGCGCGCCCCGGGGAGTATGTGATCACAGGTTCGCTGACTACCGCATTCAGGTAACCCTCCGACTCATACAATCCTCTGATGCGATCAACGCCGGTTTCGACATCTGCCGCGACGAAAGGAAATTGCTCTGGCTCCGTCCGCAGGCGCTCCTCGGTAGCGCCTATCATGTATTCGTACAGCGTCGCGTCGCTGATATCGCGATTTCCCCGGAACACCACCTGGCGCAGGTATGTGCGCGGTCCCTCTTTGATCGTAAGTATCAGCTGGGAGCCCCGGAGAGCCCAAGCCACCTCTGCTGCGGAATACCCTCGTTTACGGTAGAAGAGCGACAGGTAATA
>CBINJX010000565.1:0-4392 GCA_966251085.1 uncultured Verrucomicrobiales bacterium | reverse complement strand
CCTCGATCCTCGGGCGCGCTCTCGAGTACGCGCTGGATATCTTCGGAAAAGCCCATGTCGAGCATCCGGTCGCACTCATCGAGGATCACCATCTTGATCTGGTCGAGCTTCAGCGTGCCGCGGTCCAGATGGTCGATCACACGTCCGGGAGTGCCGATGATGATCTGTGCACCGGCCTGAAGCCCCCGGAATTGGCGATCATAAGACTGGCCGCCGTAGATCGGGAGTTCGCGGACACCACGTTTGAAGCTGGAAAGTTTCGCGACCTCATCAGCCACCTGCATCGCAAGTTCGCGGGTGGGGAGGAGGACTAGTACCTGGGGAGCCTTGACCGCAGTATCGATCTTCTCGATTGCGGGAATCGCAAAGGCTGCCGTTTTTCCTGAGCCGGTCTGGGACTGCCCCACCGCATCTTTTCCGCTCATCAGCACAGGGATGGCGGCGGATTGGATCGGTGAAGCCTCCTCGAATCCCATGCGTTCGACGGCCTTCAAGATCTCTGGTGAGACGCCGAGTTCGGGGAATGGTTTCTTCTGCATAAAAGCTTTTCGCATGGAGAACTGCGAACTGGCTATCTTTCCGGTAGGAAAAGTGTGGCGCAGCTAAAGATGCGTCGTTTTGAGCCGCCGAACGGCATCACATTGGCATTTGCCGGAAGGCTCACCCCCGGCTTAACTGCGCGCCCGCCATTCAGTTGGCCCGCGCATGCTCGCCTCGTTTCTCACCACTATTCTGTTTTCTCTCTCGGTGATCTTTGCCGCGCGATCGTCGCGGATCCTCGGGGGAACGGTGGCGAACCTTGGAAGGATCTGCCTGGCTGCGGTGCTGCTTGCGATCTGGGCGCATGGGTTTGGAGCCGGGATTCAGGGACCTTCACTGCCGTGGTTTTTCTTCAGCGGGGTGATCGGCTTTGGCCTCGGTGACATGGCGCTCTTTGGCGCGTTGACCCGGATCGGGCCGCGTCTGTCGATCCTACTCACTCAATGCCTCGCGGCACCTATCGCCGCCGTAGTCGAATGGGGCTGGCTTGGGATTGCTTTGGAGCCGGTCGAGTTGCTGTGCGCGGCGGCCATCCTCGCGGGAGTCGCTTTAGCCTTGGCGCCGGATCACGGATGGGAAGGGGAGAAGCGAATTTTCTGGATCGGGGTGCTTTTCGGTGTGGGGTCGGCTCTGGGGCAGTCACTTGGAGCTGTAATAAGCCGTAAAGCTTATCTCGTGGCCAGCGCTGCGGATTTCTCGATCGATGGCGGCACGGCGGCTTATCAGCGGATCCTCGGCGGGGTGCTCATGACATGGATTGGTTTTTTTCTCCTGCGTCGGACACAGCGCACGCCAGAAGTCGAAGCTCCGGCGGAGTCAATGGCGTCACGTTGGAAACGTGGCTGGCCGCTAGTAATGGCGAATGCGCTCTCCGGTCCTGCTCTAGGGGTGGGATGTTACCAATGGGCACTCAAGGAAACTCCCAGTGGAATTGTCCTGCCAATCGTGGCAGCGTCTCCATTAGTCACCATGATCCTCTCCTTCTTTATAGAGGGGCTGCGCCCGAGGCGGCGTGCGGTGATCGGTGGGATATTGGCTGTCGCGGGAGCCGTAGCATTGGCTCGGGCGAGGGCCTGATCCACCGTCTTGTGTTCACAGCCGCGGTTAGAGGACCGCACGAAACTTAGGTGTCGTGAAAACAATAAAAAGATTTTTGCGGTTCCTTGGATGGACTGCCCTTTTTGTCCTGTTCCTGGCGGCCGCGGGGGTGATCACGGGACTCCTGATTTACACGGACTACGAAGAGCGCGCTGCGCAGTATGATCTCAGCAAGATCGGCGAGGTGTCACAGCGCTCGGCAGTCTATGACATGAATGGTGAGCTTTATAGCTATCTACATGGCGAGAACCGGCTCGTCGTTCCGTTGGACAAAGTTTCGGGTTGGTTTATCCAGGCTCTGCTTGCCCGTGAAGACTCTCGCTTCTGGGAGCATCGGGGAGTGGATTATTTCGGTATCGCACGGGCGATCGTCACGAATCTCCGCAGTGGTGATGTCAAGCAGGGGGCGAGCACGATCACCCAACAGCTGGCACGCAATTCCCTCGATCTCGGGGGCAAGAATTACGATCGGAAGGCTCTGGAAGCAGTGCTGGCGCAGCGGATGGAGCGGACTCTGTCCAAAAAACAGATCCTTGAGATGTATGTGAACCGCATCTATTTCGGCTCCGGATTCTACGGTATTGAGACTGCCTCGCGTGGGTACTTTGGAAAATCAGCATCCGAGCTGAACCTGAACGAAAGCGCTATCCTGGCTGGCCTCATCCGCAGCCCCAACCGCTTTTCACCACGGAATGATCTGCAGGCGTCTCTCGCGGAACGCGATACGGTTCTCGACCGGATGATCGAGCTTTACATGATCTCTCCCACGGATGCCGCTGCAGCAAAGGCATTGAAGTTGACCATCAATCACGAGCACCCCCTCCGGTATCAGGAGGACTATGCGATGGATGCAGTGAATCGGGAACTGCACGATCTACTCGACCGGGATACCATTGCGTTTGGTGGGCTCAAGATTTACACGACCGTTGATCCCGAGCTTCAGCGGGTTGCCCGCGAGGCGGCGGACCGGCAACTGACAAAGCTCGAAGAAGGAAAGAAATATCCACACCCGAAAAAGGCAGACTTCCAGCCTTCGGAGGATTCAGACAAGGAGAAGCCGACGGATTACCTGCAAGCGGCGATTGTAGCGGTGGACAATCGGAATGGAGCGATCCGCGCCATCGTCGGTGGCCGGGATTATGAACAAAGCAAATATCCTCGCGCAGTATTAGCAAAGCGCCAGATCGGTTCGACATTCAAGCCGTTCGTTTATGCCGCTGCGTTCCAGCGCGGACTCATGCCCGCAAGCCTGGTGAGTGATGACAAGATTGATCCCAACGAGTTGCGCACAGTTTCGAACAATTGGTCACCTGCAAACTCGGACGGCGAATACATGGGATATCAGCCCGCGGCCATCGGTTTAATCAAGTCACGCAATACGATGACTGTGCGGGTGGGAGAATTTGCCGGAATGCCGTCCGTGTACCAGATGGCGAATGATGTTGGTATCGGTGATACAATGTTAAAGCTGCCTGTCTCGTACCTTGGGGCGTTTGAAACTACTCTGAAGCAGCTGGCTGGGGCATATACGGCTTTTCCTAACCTCGGCCTTTATCGGAAGCCGCATTTGATCGCCCGTATAGATGACGCAGACGGTAACATCCTTTATCAGGCACCGCTGACCGAGAAGCGGGTGATGTCCCCGGAAACGGCATGGATCACCTCCGCAATACTGCAGCAGGTCATGAAGTCGGGGACTGCGGCGAAGTCCGCGAAGCTCGGTTGGAAGAAGCCGGCTGCGGGTAAGACTGGAACCACGAACGATTTCTTCGATGCGTGGTTCATCGGTTACACCTCGTCGATTACCTGTGGTGTGTGGGTGGGAATGGATAAGCCACAGACCATTATGGAAAAAGGTTACGGCAGTGCTTTGGCTCTGCCGATCTGGGTGGATTTCATGAACCAATTGCCGGAGCGCAAGTACCCGGCAGGGGAATTCAATACGCCGTTCAAGACTACCAAGGTGCGCCTCTGTTCTTCCTCCGGTGCGCGTGCCACATCGCAGTGCGAGCATGCTGGCTCTACTTACGAGATGACGCTCCCTGAGCAACGGGTGCCCGGGCGTACTTGTCACCTGCATCCAGAGCCCGTGCCTACGTATGTGTATGATTCCTCGACTGGCGCCATTGCACCTTCGTCACCGGTCGATTCCCGCACTCCTGTAGCTGTTGCTCCGCCATCATCTGCGCGCTCGTCGAACTATGTGATCGGCTCAGGTAGTGCATCTAGCTCCAGCGAGAACGATTTCGAGGGAGCGGCTGCATCCATCGACCGGAATCCGAGAACGGCGAGCAGCCGCCCTCGTGTAGAACGGACTGGACGTGGAGTGCGTGTCTATCCGGATCCCGACGTGGATGACTCGGAGTCTCGCCGTCCGCGGGAAACTGTGCGGGTTCTGAGGGCTCTCCCAGTAACGCAGGAAGATCGTGAACGGTTTTTGCGAGAACAGCGCGCTGTCAGGGTTTACCGCGCTGAACCACTTGATCACGGCCGTTCATCTACGCGCCGAGTTATCCGAGTGGTGCCGGTAGAGTAACTCGTAGCTAAGAGGGATGCTGCCGCTGTGAACGCCCCGCAATAGCGGGGCGTTTTGCATTGGTGCCTATCTGTAGGGAGGAGTTGCTGAACCCTGATCTTATTCCTGCTCATGCTCTCCTTCTGCAGCAGGACTGCTCCAAGGAGTAAGAATGTGAGTATGAGTTAGATTAAGGGTTGTTCGAGTACAGCTCCCATCCTCCACCGCTCCGATTCCTA
>CBINJX010000564.1:0-4397 GCA_966251085.1 uncultured Verrucomicrobiales bacterium | reverse complement strand
GATTGACCCTCAACCAGAGCGGGCAGGCTCGGCGTCCCGGCCGTGTCGAGCATTGGCGCATCATTGCTTTCATTAGAGCCGAGCACACTCAGCACGTATTCGCCCTCCCCGGCGGTGGCGGAGATGCGAACAGTGAATGTACCCGCCACAGGCGCGGTGTATCTGAGCATCGCATCACGCCCATCGGAGGCGATGTCGCTCGCGATGACATTCCCGGCAGCATCCAGCAGCTCGAGACGAGGCAGGAGCGTGTTCCGATCGCCTCCCGGAGTAGCGGCGGAAATCTGCAGCGTCGAGCCAGCCTCGAAAGCCTGCACGGTAAAGAGATGTGGAGCCGGCTTTTGGGAATCCCCGCTGACTGCTTCAATCACGTTAAACGACGAAACGACAGGTGTCGAACCTAGCGTTTCAAGCGTTGCCAGGTCGTATATGTACAGCATCGACCGGCTGAAGTATGACGAGGGCATACTGTAGCCGACGTACAGCTTGCCATTATCGATTCCGAGTCCCTCGACTCCGGGAACAGATCCCAAAGTTACGGGTACTGATGGCGCAGCAACTTTCCCCAGCGCGCTTGTAAGCCCAGTCTGCGGGTCGATCTGATAGACCGTGTTACCGCGCATTGCGATGAGATGAGTCGAGGTGGAGGCCAAGTTCTCGTCCAAGGGGACATCAGAAAAAATGGTGCGCTTCAATGCGCCCGTGTCGTAATCCAACACCGCGATTTCCCCCATGTGTGCGTCGCGCAGGACGAAGATCTCCCCATCGTTGTAAGCAAGCCCCGTTACCGCCTTTCCAGGATTCTGGATTTCTCTTAGCACCGTCCCTGTCGAGGGATCGATCTCTCTGATGAAGTTCATCCCCCGCGCCGCGGACAGCAGTGTGCTACCCGTGGATGCAAGGCCGAGATCGCTGCCCACCGCTCCGCTGATCGGAGCAATGAAACGGTAGGAAAGTCCGTTTCCTTCAGAAAGTTCACTGACCCGGTGGGAGGCCCCTTCATGTGTGAACACCCCGACCGAAGAACGCAGCGAGCCGAGCACCTGATGTGGCCCTTCCAGCGACTGCCCAGGGGAGGTGATGCTGCTGTCTTGAAACTCGATGTTCACACCCGCAAGCAACTGATAGAGGCCGGGACTCGGCGCTGCCACATGGAGGTAGTAAGTTCCCGCGGACGGTGCGACGAAACCACGAGCCATTCGCTCGAGGAAGAAGCCGGTATCCGCTGAGAGGAGCACTGCTCCACTCGCATCCGTCAGCTCCAGAGTATTCGATTGTGTGGCCGCAGAGCCGATAAGATCGACGGCGAAGGAGAGTGCCTCCCCTGCCTCCAGGTTGAAGCGATACCAATCATCGCCTCCCGTCCCACCGAATACAGCCACCTGACGTGCGTTGGCACCGAGTTGGAGGAACGATGCGCTCAGGTCCTGCGCTGTCGCGAGCGTGTCATTTGCCGCACCCTGGTAATATTCCGACTCAAACACCCCGTTGCGCACCACATTCAGGAGCGCATCCCCCGAGCTACCTGAGAGCGCGGAGATCGAGATGCTATACACGCCGTCTGCCTGTGCGAGGAAAGCGGGGATCTGGATCGTTTGATCAACTGCAGAGCCTTGGATTTCAGCGACTACATTCCCCTGTGCATCGCGCACGGTCAGACCGGCTATCAGATTGGCACCCGAATCCACGGAAGCGGCGAAGCTGTCGCCTGCATTGAGCGCCACGGTGTAGGTGTCCACGTCGCCTGGAGTGAGGACCGTGCTTGCGGAGGCACGAGCAAGCAAGCTCGACGCGGTCCCTTGCTTTTTCGGCGTGAGAGCCGAGGGCGAAGAGGCATCCAGACTGAACGTGGTGATGAAGTCGCCCCCGGGAACACCGTCTCCAGTCGGGGTTGCCGGCGATACAGCTCCATTGCGTTCTCCATCCAGAGGAAGCCCTGCCTGGTTCTGGAAACGCAGGTCCCCACTGCGGAGCGTTAGCGTATATATGTCGTCAGGAAGGTTGCTCCACTCGAGGGTGAGAAATCTGCCGGTCGCATCGAAACGATAACTGGAAGCACTGTAAGTCGAATCCGGATACTGCTGCCTGCGGATCACGAAATCCTGACTGTCCAAGTTAGCCACCATCATCGGATCGCTGAATTCAACGACGTACACGAGCTTACCCGAAGGGGCGGTAGCACCTTCCTGAATCGATACTCCGACGATCGTCGGAGCAGTCAGATCCACTTCAAACTGAGACGAAAACTCACCGAGCAGCACTCCCTTGAGATCCGTCACCGCACCGGAGGCCAGGGTCAGCGTATGCACGCCGTCCGGCAACCCGGCCGGGAGGGTAAACTCGGCAGAATCACCGTCAATCAGGCGTACAGCTGTCGCGGGCACTCCACCAATCTTCAGATCCTCTGCCTGGAGAGATGCAGGATCCACGAGACTGTTGAAGTCCACCCTCACCGATGCAGGCGCAGCACCGAGCCAGGTGCCATTTGCCGGGTTGACGGCAACAACCTCGAATGTGGAAGCCGGTTGCGTGGCTCCGTCCACCCGGAGCACATACTCTCCCCGGGTACCGCCCACGGCGCGTACCTGAACGTAATACTCGCCACCTTCAGGTACGGTTAGCGTCAGTGCGGCATTCCGGCCATCCGCAGCGCCATTGTCATTACTGGCGATCAGTGTGCCCGCGACATCGTACAGGTCGATCGCAGGATCGAGACCGTTCCAGAGAGCACTGCCCGGTGTCGCAGTGGCGAGAGTCAAGCTGGCGCCCGCAGCGGCATTGATCCGGAAGAAATCGCCGCGCATGGAACCTCCGGCATCCGCACCCATTGCCGCAATATCAAAAGAGACGGGAAGTGTCCGCAGTGATTCGAACGTCGGATAATGGTAAACTGCTATTCCGGAGTATCCGCCGACATACAACTCCTTGCCGACAATCCCAATGCCGTACGGGTAGCTACCGATCGTTTGCTTCGCTGCCGTGGAACCTGTGAGTGGATCGATCTCGTAGAGCGTTGTCGATCCCGTGCCCAGCAGCACACCATCCGCCGCGGCAAGACCATCGATCACCCCGTCCGCTACGATCGTACGCTTGATAGCGCCGGTTTCGTAATCGAGAACGGTGATCTGTCCACGGGGAGAGCTAGTCAGGACAAAGACCTCATCTCCCATGAACGCCAACCCGCTCGTGTAGTCCTCCGGGATGGTGATGCTGCGCAGAACCTGGCCGGAGTTCAGATCCAGTTCATAAACGAGCTTTTGCTGACCGCCACTCACCAGGAGAGTCTGCCCCGTGGTCGCCATGCCGACGTCCGCACCGTCGTACTGAATGGGTGATGGCAGATTCCGGATGGTTGCGCCGGTCTGACGGTTCAGCTGTTTGATCTCTCCCGTCGCGGGATCGTACACAAAGAGGTGCTCGACTACCGAGTGTCCTGTGTGACCGAGGACCGTGCCAGCCGTCCCAAGATCTTGAGCTGAATCGATGCTGTCGTTTGCGTCCGCCTCCCACTGGGCTCCTTTGACTGTGGCCAGCTGATAGGCTGCTCCCATGTCGCCGGTGACCCGGATGTAGTACGTACCGTCCGCTGGCGCGGTAAACTGCTGGATGACGGTGCCCGCATGCGCATCATCCGCCTTGCCAACGGCAACAGGGGTGCCGCTCGCATCCTGCAACACGAGCTCGAGCGAGTGATCACCCACCGCTTTCACTGCAAAAGCGACCTGCTCGCCCGCGGCAAGGCTCAGGGCAAATAAATCACCCGTGGGTTGCACCGCTGGCGGCGGTGTGTCCGAGGAGAGGTAAACCTGCGCGGCATACGCAGTGAATGAGGAGGAAATGGAATTCTCAACCTTCAGGAAATACGTGCCTGTAGCTGGAATCTGGAAGCCGAAGAGCGCGGTGCTGTCACCAAATCCATAGCCGGGCTCCTTGGCTTGGGCGATCGGCGCACCCGATGCATCAATCAAGGAGAGACGCAGGTTGGAGTATGATGATGCTGGAGCGACTTCGATTGTTACCAGATCTCCAGCGGTGAACTGATACGCATAAACATCAGTGTCAGAACTCACCGAGACAGCGCCGGCAACCCGGGACAGGTACTGCACGGGACGCCAGCTCGCAGAAATGTCGTTGGCGGTCGCCGCCGTGTCATTAGTTTCCGTTTCGGTGAGCGCCGTTCCTCCTGTTGGAGGGTTGGTTCGCTTGTTTTCCAACCAGAGTGCCAGCTCGTAAGTGCCTGTACCGCTTCCCGACGCGGCAATGTAGTAGGTATCATCCGCTGGCAGTATGACCCGCCCTATCAGCGCATCGTTACCGGGCCCACTGTAGGAATCGTTAGCGACCCAGACGGGCGTTCCAGTGGATGCGCGGTACAGTGTCACGCTCGGCACGCCCAA
>CBINJX010000563.1:0-4405 GCA_966251085.1 uncultured Verrucomicrobiales bacterium | reverse complement strand
CGACCGCCGAGAGGGCGCGTGGAGAACGATTCCACATCCACCCTAAAGAATGGCACGCGCGGCGGAAAGGAGACCCTACCGGGTGATTCAACTCGGAGCGGAGTGCGATCCCAAAGGGATCATAGCTTGTAGCCGGTGGTCGCGCGAGGAACGAGCGCGCACCACCGGAACAGGATTATCACAAAATGCACCCCGGCAGCGGGTGCCAGCGGTTTCACCTGAAGGCCGGCACACTGCACATTCCCGGTGAGGCGATAGGCTACGACACCCTTCGGGGTCGGCACCTTATGCATGGAATTCCGGGGGTGCCGCTCGTGCCTCGCTCAACCCCCGGCTACAAGCTGTCATCCCTCCGGGATGAGCTCTCCGGCCGTGCGGGACTGATCTCTCACTCGCAACACCCTCTCCCCATCGCACCACCTGCCCACTCCCTGGCGAACTCCATTCGCTCTTCGGACATTGGTCATTCTTTCGACATTCGACATTCGAACTTCGTCATTCTCAAAACCGGCTCACAAATAAGGCGAAAAAAGCCGCGCAACCCCATCGCGCACTTTCACCGGCAGCGAGCGATTGTCCACGTCTTCGAGGGTCACAAGGCGGCTCCTCTCCAGCATGGCATCGAAGACACCGCTCAATGTGCCGGCCAGCGCCGGATCATAACACTCCACATTGAACTCAAAGTTCAACCGGAGGCTGCGCGGATCCCAGTTCGTCGAGCCGACCGACACCCAGCAGTCGTCCACGATGAACAGCTTCGAGTGATCGAAGGGCGGGGGATTGTACCAGACGCGGCATCCGCGCTCGATCACCTGCCAGAGCTGTGCGGTGGAAGCCCATTGCACGAACGGGAGATTCCCCGCGCTGGGGAGCAGGATATCCACCCTGACACCCCGCAGGGCGGCGAGGTTCAACGCGGCGATGATCGTGGATTCCGGCAGGAAATAGGGAGTGAGGATGCGCACCGATCTCCGTGCCGCGGTCAGTGCCACCAGGAAGGTCCAGCGCAGCCGCTCAAAATCCTCATCCGGCCCATCGGCGATGCCGCGTGCGATCACCGGACCGCACGGTTCCAGATGCGGAAACCAACGTTCGCCGCGCAGCGCCTCGCGCGTGGTGAAATACCAGTCATCCGCAAACACCTCCTGCAAATGCGCGACCACCGGACCCTCCATTTTGAAATGCATGTCACGCGAGGGCTTCGACGGCTGCCGCTCCAGCCAGTAGCTTTCGCGAATATTCATCCCGCCGGTGAACCCGATCCGCCCATCGACTACCATGATCTTGCGGTGATTCCGCAGATTGATCGACAGCAGCTGCCACAGGGGAAACGTGGGGAGAAAGAGCGCGTGGTTCACGCCTTCACTGCGGAGGGCGCCGACAATGGTCGGCCGGGAATAACGACTGCCTGTTGCGTCCACGAGCACCCGTACCTCCACCCCGCGCTTCACCGCCTCCCCGAGCGCCCGGGCAAAGGCCAGCCCCGCCTCGTCATGATCGAAGATGTAGGAGACGAGCGTGACCGAATGTCGGGCGGACGCGATGGCGTCGAGTATGGCCGGATACGCGGCATCGCCATTGATCAGCGGGGTGATGCGATTGCCCGGCAGCAACGGCCGGTGAACCACCTGGGAGATCGCATGCCCCACCGCGCTCAAATGCCGATCGGCAGCAGGGAGCATCGCCTGCAGCTCCTCCTCGGAACAGATCTCGTGATCGGGCTCGACGATGTAATGCGCCATGTTGCCACGCAGCAGGATGGCCCGGCGTTTGAGACGATTGATGCCGAGGATGAAATAGAGCAGGGCACCCACCAGCGGCATCATCCAGATGATCACCAGCCACAGCACCGCAGCACGCGAATCGCGCCTCCTGACGACGGCGTGACCGGAGGCAAGCAGCGCAAGTGACAGCGTGAGCGCGGCGAGCAGATACCGCCCACCGCGCAGGAACCAGTCGGGCAATTCCATGCCTGTCATACGGGTGGGGGCATTGTGGTGGTCCTTTCTGCCGCCACGGATCAGAGAACGTGAACCAAAACCTTCAAACTCACGCCACAGAGAACATTTCCTTCATCAACGTCGCACCTCGACATCTGCCCGTCTGAACACCATAATTACCTCAATGGGCAAATTGCGTCCGCTCGATTCTCAGCCGACTTTGGAGTTCTTCCGGGAAGTGCCTCGGGTGGTTTCTCCTGCCGACCTTTATCCGGCGCAGATGGAGTACCTTCCGCGTTTCCGCTACATGGGGAACAAGGCCCGGTTGTTGCCATGGATCCATAGTGTGCTCCACGGGCTCAGCTTTGACACGGCTGCAGACGTTTTCAGCGGGTCCGGTTCCGTCGGATACCTGCTCAAGTCGATGGGCAAACGGACCTACTCCTCGGATTTCCTGCATTTCCCATCGGTGCTCGCTTCCGCGTACATCGCAAACTCCGACACCCTCGTGAGCGAGGCGGATATCGAGGTGCTTCTTAAAGAGGACCGGGCGGCTCCCAAGTTCATCGAGCAGACGTTCAGCGGCATCTTCTTTTCCGCCGGTGATCTCCGCTTTCTGGATCAGGTCTCCTGGAACGTCCGGAAGCTCGAAGATCCTCGGAAGCGCAGCGTCGCCATGGCTGCGCTGATCCGCTCGTGCATGAAGCGGCAGCCGCGGGGTGTCTTCACCGTTGCGGGCGACCCCGAGCACTACAAGGATGCGCGCCGGGATCTGCAGTTGTCCCTTCGCGAGCACCTGCTGGAACAGATCGCAGTCTGCAATGCCGCCGTGTTTCAGAACGGTCACATCTGCCAGGCGGAACACCGTGATGTTTTCGAGGTCCCCACGGGCTGGGATCTTGTGTACATGGACCCGCCTTACGTTCCCCGCTCGGATGATAACTGCTACGTGAAGCGATATCATTTCCTGGAGGGGCTCTCCCGGTATTGGGAGAACTGCGAGATCGTGCAGACGAGCCGGGTGAAAAAGCTCAAGAAGCCGTTCACACCGTTTTCCTATCGGCGGAGTGCAATCGAGGCATTTGACAAAATGTTCCGTCACTTCGCGGACAGCCAACTTGTTCTTTCCTATTCCTCGAACGCCTTCCCCTCGCTCGATGAACTGGTGTCGCTCATGAAGCGCTACAAGCGGCAGGTGGACGTCTTTTCAAAGCCGCACACCTATCATTTCGGTACCCATGGCGCCGCAAAGCGGAATCAAGTGGACGAGTATCTGATCGTGGGAACCTGAGGAATGAAGCGCTATAAGCAGCAAGCGAGCGAGATCCTTGGGGAACTCAGCCGGCTCGAGACATCATGGCAGGATGAGCATTCGTCCAAGATCATCGGCTACCTGACCAGCCTGACTGGTGACGTGAAGATGGTTCGCGCCGCTCTCGAAGATCTCCTGGCGAAAGACTTCGACTGCGCAGTTGATATCATCCGGCTCCTGCTCGATCTCTCGGCGGATGAATTCCGCGCTGTACGCAGGGAGGCATTTGGCGCGGGGAAAACAGGAAAGAAGCAATTCGTTAGTGATCCGGCCGCATACATGGCCGTGCTGGATCGGCTTGGACTGGAGGAGGCAATTTCACGCGCAGTTGACCGCAAGCTCCATTGGTCGGACGTGCTCGTGGAGAGGCTCAAGGCCGGGCGGGGAAGTGCGATCAAAGGGCAACGACGCGGACGGCAGCTCGAGACGGAAGTGGAAGCAGTGGTGCGCTCCGTCTTCGGTCCTGACGGTTATTGCATGCGCTGCAGATTCATCGGACGCGATGGAAAGGCTACCGAAAAGACCGACGTGGCGATTCCCACAGCGGAAGATCCCCGTATTCTCATCGAGGTGAAAGGCTTTGGAGCCACCGGAAGCAAACAGACGGATGTGATTGGTGATGTGAAGCGGATACTTGCGGAGAAGCGCACCGACACCACACTTCTGCTCGTGCTGGATGGCCTCACATGGCGCGAACGTGAGAATGACCTTCGCAACCTGATCGCTCTCCAGCGTGAGGGCGATATCGCTCGGATCTACACGACCAAGATGTTTCCTCAGCTGAAGAGCGACTTGGAAGATCTCCGGCGGGATCATCATTTGCCGGTGAGGAGTGATGTGCCGGGTAATGGTGGATGATGGGTTGCCAGTCCAACGGCATCCCGAAGCCTATTCTCAGCTTGAGTTCCCTGTGAGAGCGGAACGGTGATCCCGGAGCGACAGGCAGACGCTAGCACCGGGGAGCTTGGCTGGGTGACCGCTATCTAGACTAGAATACAAGAATCGACCCCTCCCAAGAAGAATGTGCTCGATTATAACACCCTCAAATCGAACATTGGCTTGGACCCAGAGCGACAACTTGCCCTTGCTCGGGAGATTGCGGCACAGCCAAGACAGTTCCAAGCGGTGCTTCGCTGGAGTGGACCGCCGAACT